>NZ_DKSQ01000044.1:0-119589 GCF_002472765.1 Empedobacter sp. UBA7252 | reverse complement strand
TTCAACCGTTACACCAATGTATTCTGCTTGTTCTTGAGATAAAACTTCTAATTCTACTCCTAATTTAGCTAAGTGTAATTCTGCAACTTTTTCATCTAAATGCTTCGGTAAAGTATATACTTTATTTTTGTAAGCTGATGAATTTGTCCACAACTCGATTTGAGCTAAAGTTTGGTTAGAGAAAGAGTTTGACATCACAAAAGAAGGGTGTCCTGTTGCACAACCTAAGTTAACTAAACGTCCTTCAGCCAAAATGATGATGTCATTTCCGTTGATGTTGTATTTGTCAACTTGTGGTTTAATTTCTTCTTTCGTGTTTCCGTAGTTTCCGTTTAACCAAGCCATATCGATTTCGTTATCGAAGTGACCAATGTTACACACAACTACTTTGTCTTTCATTTTCTCGAAATGCTCTGCACGTACAATTCCAAAGTTACCAGTAGTCGTAATTACGATATCAGCGTTTGCAACCACTGTATCTAATTTTTTTACTTCGTAACCTTCCATAGATGCTTGTAAAGCACAAATAGGGTCGATTTCAGTTACTGTAACAATTGCTCCAGCACCGCGGAAAGAAGCCGCTGTACCTTTACCAACATCACCAAATCCACAAACTACAACACGTTTACCAGCGATCATCAAGTCAGTAGCACGTTTGATAGCATCTACTGCAGATTCACGACATCCGTATTTGTTGTCGAATTTAGATTTTGTTACAGAGTCATTTACGTTAATTGCAGGCATAGGCAATGTACCTTTCTCCATTCTTTCGTAAAGACGGTGTACACCCGTAGTTGTTTCTTCTGATAATCCTTTGATCTCAGCAACCAATTCTGGGTAACGATCAATCACCATATTCGTTAAGTCTCCACCATCATCCAAAATCATGTTTAATGGTTTACGATCTTCTCCGAAGAATAATGTTTGCTCGATACACCAATCGAATTCCTCTTCGTTCATCCCTTTCCAAGCATACACAGGAATCCCAGCAGCAGCTATTGCAGCAGCAGCGTGATCTTGTGTAGAGAAAATATTACATGACGACCATGTAACATCAGCTCCTAAAGCAACCAACGTTTCGATTAATACTGCAGTTTGGATTGTCATGTGTAGACAACCTGCAATGCGAGCACCTTTCAAAGGTTGAGCAGCTTTGTACTCTTCACGGATAGCCATCAACCCAGGCATTTCTGCCTCAGCCAACGTAATTTCCTTTCTTCCCCACTCAGCTAAAGAAATATCTTTAACTTTGTATGGAATGTATTGCGTTTTTGTATCCATCAATTGATATATTTAACTAACTTTTTTTTTAAGTTTATAAGGAACAAATTTACAAACAAATTTCGATTAATAAAATGCCCGTTATCGATTATATTAACGATTTTAAACATACCCGCATTATTACGTGGAATGTAACAGAATCGAATGAAGAATTATTAGAATATCTTCATTTAGAGGACTATAGAATAGAAAAATATAATAATCTTCGACCTAAACAGGCGAGAGAATATCTTGGTTTGCGCGCTTGTCTAAAGAAATTGGACTTGGATTATGATGTAAATTATGACGAAAGAGGAAAACCTTTTTTACCTACAAATAAAGAAATTTCTATCACGCATTCCTATGGATTGGTTTCTGTTGGCGTGAGCGAATATAATATTGGGATAGATATTGAATTGGCTCGACCAAGAAAAATTTTAAACATTAAACACAAATTTGCGCGTCCAGATGAAATCGCTTGGATTCCGCAAGAACATGAAACTGAATATTTGCATGTAATTTGGGGAATGAAAGAAGGTTTGTACAAATTGAATGGTGGAAATCTTTGGAATTTTCTGAATCATTATCGTGCAGAAGAATTTGAATTAATAGAAAATAAACAATTTATTTGTTGGATTTCGGATGATGTGAAATCTCGTAAATATCATGCATTCTATAAAATGATTGGTGAATATTATTTGGTTTGGGTGTTGGATTATGAATAAGTCGAAGTTTAAAATTAGAATTACGAATTTAGATTTTTGATTTAGAATGAATTATTTTTAACTCACAACTCACAACTTAAGAATGAACGATTTTATTGATTATATCCTTGCGCCTTACAAAACCTATTCTAAGTTGAATATCTTGCTCGAAACGATAGCAACTTTTTTCGGAATTATTTCAGTTTATTATACCTACAAACGCAATATTTGGGTTTATCCAACTACAATTATTTCAACATTTATTTTCATTTATTTATTTTTTAATTGGGGATTATATGGTGAAACAATTATTAATGTTTACTATACTTCAATGGCGATTTATGGTTGGATTTTGTGGCAAAAAAATCTTGAAGAAGATCATAAACATGTCGATGTTTCGTGGGCTTCGAAAAAAGAATATTTGTATGCAACGATTTTGTTTGCATTGAGTTTTCTGTTTATTCTGACGATTTATTATTTCCGTCCAGTTATTCAGAATGGATTTGACACAAGTTTTATCAATCAATGTCAATTTCATTATACTCAAATAGATTTTATAGATGCATCGACAACAGCCATCTTTTTGATTGGGATGTGGATGATGGCAAGACGAAAAATTGATAATTGGTTTTTTTGGATAATTGGTGATTTGGTGATGATTCCACTGATGATTCATAAAGGAGCTGTGATTACATCATTTCAGTATATTGTTTTGTTAGTTTTATCGATTATTGGACTAATTGATTGGATTAAATCTATTAAAAATTACCAAAAAATAGTGAGCGAGTAAATAAGTTTATTTTATTATTTTAGCATTAATTATTTATCAAAAATTTTACCTAAAAAAATATGGAAGATCAACACGTATATCAACAAAACCAATTGGTTGCAGAGGCAACGAGTGTAGAAAGGGCAAATTTCTATAAACATACTTACGGACACGTTGCAGGAGGAGTTTTAGTATTTGTTTTAATCGAATCTTTGATGTTAAAATCAGAAGCATTAGTAAGCTTTATGTTAAGTTTAACTTCTGGATATCTTTGGCTTATTTTATTAGCAGGTTTCATGGGAGTTACTTGGGTCGCACAAAAAATGGCTTATGGTTCGATTTCTAAATCAAAACAATACTTAGGTTACTTATTGTATATAATTGCAGAAGCTTTAATTTTTGTTCCAATGCTTTACATCGCATTGTATTATGGCGGAACATACGTTATAAAACAAGCAGCTGTAGTAACAGGAGGATTATTTGTAGGATTATCAGCTATTGTATTTTTAACAAAAGCAGATTTCTCTATTTTACGAGGAGCATTAACTATAGGATTTTTCTTAGCAATTGGATTGATTATTGCAGGAATGTTATTCGGGTTCGATCTAGGATTATGGTTCTCAGTTGGAATGTGCGCCTTAGCTGGTGGAGCAATTTTGTACAACACTCACCAATTAAAATATGAGTTCGGAACACAACAATATGTTGCAGCAGCATTGTCGTTATTTGCATCATTAATGTTACTATTCTGGTATATTTTAAGAATTTTTATGAGCAGAGATTAAACAGAAACAAACAATAAATTTGTATATTGAACCGTAGCATTTTTGTTACGGTTCTTTTTATTAAAATACTATGACAAATAAAGAAAAAGAAGTAGATAGAATACAATCTCCGTTTCGACCAAAAGATTGGAACGAGATTAGAATAAATGACTCTTGGGCATTGTTCAAGATTATGGCAGAGTTTGTAAATGGTTATGAAGCCATGTCAAAAATTGGACCTTGTGTTTCTATTTTTGGTTCGGCACGTACATCAAAAGAAAATCATTATTATCAATTAGCAGAGGAAATTGCCTATCAATTAACTAAAATAGGTTTTGGTGTTATTACAGGAGGAGGACCTGCAATTATGGAAGCTGCAAATAAAGGTGCTCAAAAAGGAGGAGGCTCATCTGTTGGTTTAGGAATTACATTGCCTTTCGAGACAGAATTGAACAAATATATTGACCGTGAATATGAAATAAATTTTGATTATTTCTTTGCTCGAAAAGTGATGTTTGTAAAATATTCTCAAGGATTCATCGTAATGCCAGGAGGTTTCGGAACATTAGATGAACTGTTTGAAGCATTAACTTTAGTTCAGACAAAGAAAACAGGTCGTTTCCCAATTGTGTTAGTTGGAACTGAATATTGGTCAGGTTTAATTGATTGGATCAAAGAAACAGTTTTGAGAGAAGGTTATATTTCTGAGAAAGATTTGGATCTTTTCCGTTTGGTTGATACAGCAGAAGAAGCAGTTGCTCACATCGAGAATTTCTACGAAAAATATAATATTAAGCTTAATTTTTAAGCAACAAAAAACCTCATCATTTGATGAGGTTTTTTATATTTTTATGATTGAATTTATTTTAAATCAACTACTTCAAAAACCATATCTTGGTAATCATTAGCTTCATAAAAAATACCAATTTTATTTTTTGATATATTCGTTAAAACGGAATAAGCCGAAGAATTTGGTTCTATAGTTTTGAAAAAATTCCATGTTTTCGCTTGATCTCTACTTACTTTCAATCCCAGGTTTTTGACTATCTTTTGAATCATGCAAATTACTAAACACAATATCTTTTCCTAAAACCAATGTCGAAGCATTACAAGTTGGATCAATTAATTGTTCATCCATTTTAGAAGTCCATGTTTTTCCTTGATCTTTTGAGATAAATATTTTACGGAAACCAGCATTTTGAATGCGCGCATTTAACATCCAATTTTTGTTTCGTCAGCTTTTTCTGCAACACTCGAAATTCGTTCCCACGTTTTTCCATGATCTTTACTTCCGAATACGTAAACACCGTCTTTCAATCGAACCAATGTATTCAAAATCCAACCTTCTTTTGTGTATGCGCCACGACCAGAAGTAATGAATTTAAAATCTTTTTTCCATTCCGTTGGCGTAATTTGGTCCGTAATATCAACAGGTTTTGACCACGTTTCTCCATTGTCAGCACTTTTTACAAAATGTAATCGAAATTCATTTTTCGCAATTTTATGATTCATGTAATTGTAAAAAAGATAAATTTCTTTTGTCTTTTCATCCAAAACCATTGATACATCAGAAGCAGATTCTTGATCTGGAAAATCGATAACTCGCTTGATTGCTGACTATGTTTTTCCCTTGTCATCACTTTTCCTAATCACAATATTGATATTAGGATTGTAAAGTAAATCGCCACAATTTGGAACACGCTCGTCGATTGCCGCAATCAATATTCCTTTTGCTGATGTAATGATACTCTAAATGCGATAACATTTGACATCCGATTGATTTTTGATTGTAAATAAAACTTGTTTGTTGGTTTGGGCAAATCCCAGCGTATAAGCGAAGGAAAAAATGGCAAGTAGAATTTTTCTTTTTTGTCATGGTGTAAATTAACCGACAAGTTATTGATTTTTCAACGATTTGTGAAAATGAAAAGCCATCAAAACGAATTTTAATGGCTTTTTTTAAAATTAATTTTTAATCAGTTTCGCCGACGATTTTCGATTTTTAGCTTCAATGTCAAGAATGTAAATACCTTTTGGTAATTCTTTGATGTTAAATTGATGTATTGCTGAAAATTTTCCTGAAAATTCTTTGACCAACTTTCCTGATAAATCATAAATTTTTACTTTTTCTGAATTAATATTTAATGAAAAAGAGGAAGAAACTGGATTTGGAGTTACAGAGATTTTTTCTGAATTAACCTCAATATTATCTGTTGATAAATTTGCTTTTGCATTCCCGAAAATTCTAAATTCACCTGGATTTAGATTAACTGTAAATGATGAATTTGTATTGGTGACATTCAGCGTTGTTTCGTCCATCAAATTGTACCAATTTCCTGTAAATGGAAAAAGTGGCGCAATTGCTTGAGTGCTTGTTGTGAAGTTTGCAATAACAATTACCTCATATAAATCAGACGACGATAATAAATTATTTGTAATCTGAATACGCGGTTTTAAATCTCCAGATGTAATTGTATAATTATCAGTTTCGAAAACTTTGTTGTTTAATTTAAGACCAATAATTTTTGACCAAACTTCATAAACAGATTTTCTATCGGCATTTGTTAAGTAACCAATTTCGCTTGGAATAGGTTTTGGATTGGTGCGACATCCGTCATTATTTGTTCCATCTTCGCAATGATTGATCGAATAATCATATCCTAATTCTCCAAATTGCCACAACATTTTAGGACCAGGAATCGTAAATAGAACGGCACCTAAAGCTTTTTGTCTTTCTAAAGAAGTTTTTAAATCTTTTACATTATAAGTTCCTGATGATGCACCATATTGTAAATTCTTGTACATCATTCTTTCTTCATCATGACTTTCTGCGTAGGCAACCAAATGTTTTTTCGTAAAACCTTTTACAGTATGCTTCAACCAATCAAAGTTACTATCCGAAGCATATCCCATTGTATTTTGATTAAAATTATTAGTCGCTTTACCCCAAAGCATAATTCCTTTACCTTCGTTAATGCGATAATTCGCCCATTCTGTTTCCTCTTGTGCTGAACCATTATTTCCTAAATGTTCAAAAATGATGTAGGAATTCGGATCAATTGTCCATTGCATATCTGCATATTTTTTTAAAATTGCTACACGATCAGCCTGATATCCGTTTGTACAAGTTTCATCAGAAGGTGTACAATTTTGTGTAAATCCTTTTGTTAAATCCCATCTAAATCCATCAATTTTGAACTCTTCAATCCAATGTTTTAATGTACGTTGTACATAATTTTGAGTTGGTGTTAATTGATGATTTAAATCGTATCCAACATTGTAACTATGTTTTGAGGTTTGATTAACATAAGGATTTGTAGTAGTTGGTTCTCCAAAACCATCATTGTCGGGATCATTCATCCACATTCTAACCAACGGAGATCGACCATAAACATGATTTAAAGCAACATCTAAAATGATTGAAATTCCATTTTGATGACACAAATCGATGAACTCTTTCATTTTATCTGCTGGTCCATAAGCTTTATCCAAAGCAAGATGATAAGCTGTATTATAACCCCAAGAAATATTTCCTTCAAACTCCATTACGGGCATAACTTCGATTGCGTTGATGTTTAATTTTTTGAAATAATCAAAATCATCAATTAAAGATTGCCATGTTTTTGTCGAATTGAAATCACGAATTAATAATTCGTAAATCATCAAATTCTCTTTATTTGGGCGATTGAAATTTGAAACTTTCCAATTGTATTTTGCTTGATTTGTTTGTAAAACCGAAACTTCAAATTGTTGTCCAGTAGGATATACAGGCATATTTGGGTAAGTTGCTGCGGTAATATACGGATCATCATAAGGCGATAAAACTAAAGTCGAATAAGGATCTGCAGTTTTGATTCCATCACTTGTTCGATATTGAAACGTATAGATTTCACTTGCTTTAAGATTAGATAATTCAATCCAATATAAATCCTTGTTAGTTGTATCTCGATTCATCACATATTGATCAGAAAGTTGCCAATTATTGAAACTTCCGATTACATGAATGAACTCTTTTTGTGGAGCGTATAAAACCAAATATGCTTTTGTAAAATCATTATTCAAATAATTAATTCCTTCATGTAAATTAGATGGAATGGCTACATCTTTAACCGTTGGTTTGATATTAATTGTAAAAGATTTGCTTATTGTTTGACCATTAAAAGTTGCATTTAATGTATAATTCTGATTTTGTAAAATGGTATAATTTTTATCAAAAGAAGTTGAATTATTTAATGCATCAATTTGAGTTCCGTTAGCAGATAATGTCCAATTAGCAGATTTTGTAGCTATCGCTTTGATGTTAAAACTTGATCCTGAAGAAACATTTGTAATTGAATTTTCGAGCGGATTAGTTAAAGTAACTTTGAAAGAACCTACCGAAATAGAAAGATCCGTAGTTTGTTGTTTTCCATCTGCACTTCTAAAAACAACATCTATTGCTGTAATATTTTTAGAAGTATCAACTCCATAGAATTGATAAATAGATGTAGGGATTTCTAATTTGTAGGTTGATCCAGAAACGAAAGTTAATTTGGGTTGAGTGGTATTATTTCCCCAACTTTCAATTATATTTTCCCATTGTTTTCCATCAATAGTTACGCCTGTATGCGCATAAATATCTCCTGAATAATTGGCAAGACCTGTTCCTGTTTTATCGAAGTTTATTACAACTGCTTGGTTTGCTTCGGGTGGTGAAGGAGTTGTTGTAATTTGTGCTTTGGTAAAAGATATTACCATTAAAAGCATTAAAATAGATAGAATGTTTTTCATGTTTTGTGTAGTTTTAGAAAAAAGCCATTAAAAAACGTAATTGAATTTTAATGGCTTTTAAAAAATTATTTGTTGATGAGAAAAAATTTTATTGAGCTTCTACTGTATAAGTTTTCTTGTTGAAATTAGCTGTGATTTTATATTTCCCAGCTTTTATTTTGATGTTAGTACCGTCTTTGTCTGTTAATTCTCCTGCATTACTTGTACCACCAAAATTTGTTCCCCAATCATTATTTAAACGGAATTTAAATTCTCCATCTTTTAATGTTGTAGTAATAGTCCAAGCATCTAAAGTACCATCATAAGACAATTTTTGGTCTGGACCATCCCATCCGTTTGCTGTAGCGTCACCTACTAATCCCCAAGAATAATTATCTAATTTATAAGTTAGATTTGTTAAGTCCATAGTTATCTTGTAAGTACCGGCATCTACTGCGATGTTTTTACCTCCTTTTTCAAGTTTTCCATTAGATCCACCATAATCTAACTCCCATTTGTTGTCTTGACGGAATTTGATTTCACCAGCTTTTAAATCTGTATACGCTACAAATACATTTGTAACATCAGTTTTCCAAAATTGAACATCTGGCCCGTCCCAACCGTTAGGAGTAGCAGAACCAACAACACCCCAATTTGTAGATAAATCTGTTGGATATGGCGTTATTTTTAATATATTGACATTAGAAATTAACTGTTGAGAACCAGGAGTACCAACTGTAGAGACAATACGATATTCTATTTCTCCTTCTTTAAAAGGTTCTAATCCTAAAGCAATAACTGCTAAATTCAATTCTTTTACGGTAACATCAGCTGTTAATGTTGAAGTTGAAGTAAGAACTTGATGATTTTCAAAATTATCTCCTTTTACATCAATTTGTAATTCATATTTAGGAGGAGTATTTGTTCCATAATTTGCGGCACTCCAATTAAATGTCATTGCTGTATTTGCAGCATTTTCTTCTAATAATTCAATTGTTGATGAAGCAGGTGTTTCTACTTTCGGTGCAACAAAATTTGAGGGATCTAATTTGATGATATCTTCATCATCGTTACATGCGCTTAAGGCAAAAATACTCGCACAAGCTAACGAAATATATTTTATAAAATTTTTCATCTTAATAACCTGGGTTTTGAGTTAAGTTTGGATTAATGACAATAATATTGTTTGGAATTGGGAAGATAGCTTTTGTAGCATCTACAGAAGTTCCGTTATGAACGCCTCCTTTCCAAGGCCAATTGTAATTATTTGTATATCTACTGAAACGAATTAAATCCGTTCTACGCGTTCCTTCCCAGTACAACTCTCTTGATCTTTCTGCTAAAATGAAATCTAAGTTTAATTGTCCGTCAGTAATATTACCTGATGTATTTCCGTATGCACGAGTTCTTAATTCGTTGATTAAGCTCAATGCAGTTGCACGATCACCACCAGTTCCTCCACGTAAAACAGCTTCGGCATAGTTTAAATAAACTTCTGCTAAACGAATTATAGGAACATCTGTGTCAACATATTCTCCTGTTGCGTCGTTTGCACTTTTTCCGTCTGAACGTTTATTTGACCATTTGTAAACAGCATAACCTTCTCCAAATGTACCTATGTTGTTAATTTCAAATGTTTGTCCATCTGTAAAGAACATCGCACGTTTATCTTTCCATGCAGTTGGATTTCCGTTACTGTCTTTCGTTGTTACAGCATCTGTAAATTGATTCACCAATGCTTTTGTAGAACGAGGACCTCCCCATCCACCATTTACACCATAATCAGCAGCTGTCATTTTTCCACCAATTGCAGCTTTTACTAAGAAAGTAGAACCTCCATATGTACGAGAATTATTTCCGTCAAAATTTAAAACGAAAATAGCTTCGTTCTGCGCGCCATTCGTATTGTTATCAGCTAAAAATAATTCGTCATAAGCAGAACCATTTTTATTTCCATCAGTTATGTTAAGCGTATATCCAGCTTGCATAGCCAATTTAGAATAAGTGATGGATTCTGTATATTTTGCTTCACCAATCCAAGTTTCTGCATTTAGATATAAACGAGATAATAATGCTTCGGCAGCTGCTTTGTCTACACGTCCGTATTCGTTTGTACGACCAGCTTTTAATTCAGCTTCGATAGCTTTTAGTTCGCTTTCAACGAAAGTGAAAATCTCTTTACGATTGCTTTGTTTCGGTAATTCAGAAGAAACTTCTGTTACTAACGGAACATTCGCATATAAATCCATTAAGCTATAATAAGCATATGCTCTAATGAAACGCGCTTCAGCTACATATTCTTTCACTTCTGGAGTTGTGCTTGATAAAGCTTCAGCGTTTGCAATAAATGAATTAGAGAAAGAAACGGTTTGTGCTAAACGATAATACATCGCTTCAACAAAACTGTTACTTGCTCCCCAAGAAATCTCATGCAAGTTTGGTAAACCTGGATCTCCCCAGCCAACAATAGATTCGTCTGTTGTTAATACATTTAAGTTGAACATTAAACGAGTATATTGAGAAGCACCTTCGTCAATACCTTGAATATCTCCACTTCCCGCTGGACCTTTTTGTCCAGTAAGTGCTAAAGAAGAATATACTTTTGCTAAAGCAGATTTTGCAGTAGCAACATCTTTGAATACATCAAATTGTGTATAAGTATCTGGATCATTTGGCATTAAATCTAAATCATCATGACATGAAGAAACAGAGAAAGCCAATGCCGCAGCTAAAATATATGTTGAAATTTTAATCTTTTTCATTGTAGTTTTCTTAGAAATTAACATTTAAACCAAATACATACGTTCTCGGTCTTGGATAAAAACTATTATCAATTCCGCGGTAAATTTCAGGATCTAAACCACTGTAATTTGTGAATACAGCTACGTTTTGAACCGCTCCATAAAGACGAATATCTAATCCTTTGATTGCTTGTTTTAGGTTGTAACCTAATGTAATGTTATCAATACGGAAGAAAGATGCATCTTCTATAAAGTGGTCACTTAACAAATTAGTTTCTGTGATACTTGTGAAACCTGTGTTGTAGTAGCTTGAAAGCACATTAGATAAATAGTTTTGACCATTTCCTGTCGCTTTTTTGCTGTAACCTTTAGACGAAGCCATGTTATTGTAAGCATAGTTTCCGATATTAGCACGAGCAGTTGCACTTAAATCCCAATTTTTGTAACGGAAGAATGTATTGAATCCCATTGTTACTTTTGCGAAAGGACTTTTGTGAATATAACGGTCTTTTTCGTTGATGATTCCGTCGTTGTTCAAATCTTCGTAAGCTCCTTCGATAGGCTTTCCGTTTGCATCATAAATTTGTTTGTATACGTAGAAACTAAATGGTTCTTCTCCTTCACGTTGAATTTGAATATTGTTACCAGTTCCTCCATCGATACCACCTGTTAAATTATCAGTAGGTAAGTTGACAATTTTATTATCATTAAAAGCGATGTTGTATCCAAAAGACCAATCAAAATCTTTTGTTTTTACGATATCAGCATTGATGCTAAATTCGATTCCTTTATTTTCCATATCACCGATATTTTTATCGATCATATTTCCAAAGTTTGTAAATGGATCTACATAAACACTCGCAATTAAATCACTTGTTTTTTTCTTGTAAACGTCTAATGTACCATAGATTCTATTTTTGAATAAAGAGTAATCAATACCAGCATTTAATGTACTAGAAATTTCCCATTTTAAATCACCATTAAATGGTTGAGGACGATAAGTTTGATAGAATGTTGAACCAAATTGATAATAAGCAGTTGATTCTGATCCTTGATAACGCGTTAAGAATTGGAAGTTTCCTAATCCGTTCACATTACCAACTTTACCATATCCAACACGTAATTTCAAATCATTTACAACAGAACTTCCTTTCAAGAATTCTTCTTTAGAGATATTCCATGCAATAGCTGCAGAAGGGAAATAACCCCATTGGTTGTCATGGCTTAATTTTGATGAAGCATCTGCACGCATAGTAGCTGTTAAGATGTAACGATTATCAAAATTATAGTTTAAACGTCCGAAGTATGATAGTAAAGAATAGTGATCACGGTCTACGAATGTAAATTGATCAGAACCTTGTTGTTCTAATTCACTATCGTAATTGGTGTTGTATGTATTAAAGTATTGATAACTGTAACCTCCAACAACAGTTAATCCGTGTTGTCCAAAATCTTTGTTGAATGTTAAATATGCATCAAATAATTTGTTGTAGAATTGTGCGCTAAATGTTGTTTTAGAACCATCCCATGTCAAAGAAGAGTTTGGCATATTTGCAGTTGTTACATTACGTCCATTCGCATTAGAAATATCATAACCTACATTAACTGTTGCAGTAACAGATGGTAAGAAATGTAATTTATAATCCATTTTTGCATTTCCTACAAAACGACGAACTTCTGATGTATCTCTGTTTTCGTTGATTAATGCAACTGGGTTAGTTGGCGCTAAATTGTGTTTAACAGATCCGTCCATCCAAGTGTGGTAACCTCCAAATATATTTGCTCCAGAATAAACTGGTTGAGTTGGATCATACTCTAAAGCAGCTCCAATTGCACCTCTGTTTGCAAATTGATTTTCGATATAAGAACCTCGAGCATTCAATTCAAATTTTAAGTGATCATCTAAGAAAGATGGACTTAAGTTCATAGAAGCTGTTGTACGATTGATGTTATCTCCTTTCAAAATACCATCTTGATCTGTGTTAGAAATAGAAAAACGAGACGGCATTTTACCTCCAATATTTCCTGTTGCACTAAAGTTGTGATCAAAACCTACAGCTGTTCTATAAATTTCTTTTTGCCAATCTGTATTTGCGTTACCTAAACGAGAAATTTCGTCAGCTGTTCCTACAGATTTTACCAATTCACGGAATTGATCTGCATTCATTACATCAATATAACCTTCTGGTTGATAAATTGATGTAATTGAATTATAATTAAAACGGAATTTTTTTCCTTTTCCTTTTTTAGTTGTAACCATTACAACCCCATTCGCAGCACGAGAACCATAAATGGCAGTTGCAGAAGCATCTTTCAAAATAGTCATCGTTTCGATGTCGTTAGGATTTAAGAAATCCAAAGGATTTCGAGAACCTCCAATATTTACTTCAGATAAAGGAACACCATCAACTACATATAATGGTTGAGAGTTTAATGATAACGAACTATTACCACGAATGATAATGTTTTGACCGTCACCAGGAGCTCCACCAGCAGATGTTACCACAACACCAGCGATTTTCCCTGTCATTAATTCTTGCGCAGAAGTGATTGATCCTTTGTTGAAATCTTCTGAATTTAATTGATTTACAGAACCTGTGACATCTTCTTTTTTAGCTGTACCATATCCAATTACAACTACTTCTTTCAAGTTTTCTGTCGTTTTAGACATACGAAGTTGTAATTGCGTTTGTCCCGCAAAAGTTATTTCTTGATCGTCATAACCAAAAAAACTGATAACAATTATATCACCATCGTTCGCTTCTAATGTAAAATTTCCTTTTTCATCAGAAACTGTCGATTCTCCTGTTGTAATGTTCGAAACATCTGCACCAGCTAAAACCGTGTTATTAGCGCTATCTTGTACTGTTCCTTTTATCGCAGTTTGTGCAGATAAAATAGCAGGGCTTGATAAAACTAATGCTAGAAGAGATTGTTTTAAAATCCTCATATATTTTTTGTTTTGTTTCGTTAATTATTAATTTATATTTTTACTTCTCATTACCAAATATAAGTTGTTTAATTGATTGATTGTGTATGTAATACACTAACTAGTTGAACGAAAACGTTTTCGTGTTAATAAATAATTAAATTAATTGTTATAGCATGTTAATTTTTAATAAAAAAGACGGAAATTAGTAGAATAAGATTGATGGTTAAGGTAGAAAGAAGATTATGAAAAAGAATTTGACATTAAAACAGATTGCAAAAGAGTTAGATGTTTCGATATCAACGGTTTCTAAGGCGTTGAAAAATAGCGAAGAGATTAGTGCTGTAACGAAACAAAAGATTCAGGCATTTGCAAAATTATACAACTACAAACCGAATAATATAGCATTAAGTCTAAAGAATCGTAAAACGAAAACCATTGCCGTGATTATTCCCGAAATCGTTCACGATTTTTTTGCGATGGTAATTAGTGGAATCGAAAATTTAGCCAATCAATATGGTTATAATGTCTTAATATGTTTGTCAAATGAATCGTACGAACGTGAAGTGATTAATATGGAGATGCTTGCAGCGGGTAGTATAGACGGATTTGTGATTTCTCTTTCGAAAGAAACTCAAGCCAAAAAAGATTATCATCATATCAAAGAAATCATGAACCAAGGAATGCCAGTTGTGATGTTCGACCGTGTAACGCGTGAGGTTTATACTGATAAAGTGATTATTGATGATGTACTTGCGACACAAGAAGCAATTCAGTATTTTATAAGTAAAGAACGCAAGAAAATCGGTTTTATCACAACGCCAGATTATATAAGTGTTGGACGCTTAAGAACCGAAGGATATAAAAGAACATTAGAAGCGAATGGAATTGCAGTTGACGAAAACTTGATTTTGCGTGTAGAAGACGAGAGTCAGTTGGACACTATGATTGATGAGTTTTTCGAAAAAAATAAATTTGACGCAGTAATGGCAGTAAATGAATTATATGCCGTAAAAGTGTTGAGAGCAGCACTGAAAAAAGGAATCAAAGTGCCAGAAGAATTACATTTAATAGCTTTTACAGATGGTGTAATTTCCAAGAACTCAATTCCAAGCATTTCTACAGTCAAACAAAATGCATTCAAAATGGGTGAGATTGCAGCGCGTTTATTGATTCAAAAATTAGAGTCAGAAAACGAGCATGAGCATTACATTACCGAAGTTGTCGGAACAGAATTATTACACAGAGAAACTACAACGATTTAGTAAGTTTTTTTTGGTTAAATAATTGTTACAGTTGCAATAATTCCAAAAAAAAGTTTTAACATTGTAAACAAATCAAAACATATTTTTACTTCTCAAATTACAAAAATATAGTTTTGATAAGCATAAAACGCTTATCGTAAAATACATAAAAAAATTACGATAATGAGAAAGCGTAGATTAGGATTTCTTGAAATCTGGAATTTAAGTTTCGGATATCTAGGAGTTCAAATGGGTTTCGCCTTGCAAAACGCAAATGCGAGCCGTATTCTAAGTTCATTTGGTGCCGATGTGCACGAATTGTCTTGGTTTTGGATTGTTGCACCGCTAATGGGATTGATTGTTCAACCTATTATTGGTCATTATTCAGATAATACTTGGTCTAAATTTGGACGAAGAAAACCATACTTTTTAGTAGGAGCTTTATTGGCTTCTTTCGGATTAATCTTAATGCCACAAGCAGGTGCATTTACGGCATTGATGCCTGCATTATGGATGGGTGCTGGATTCTTGATGATAATGGATGCTTCATTCAATATCGCGATGGAACCGATGCGTGCATTTGTAGCAGATATGTTGCCTTCGGATCAACGTACATTAGGATATTCAATTCAAACTGTAATTATTGGTTTAGGAGCTGTTGTCGGTTCGTGGTTGCCTTATATTTTGAGCAACTGGTTTGGTGTTTCAAGTATTGCAGCGGAAGGAGAAGTTCCGTTTCACTTAATTTTATCATTCATTATTGGAGCAATTGCAATTATTGTAACCGTTTTAATTACCATTTTTACAACAAAAGAATATTCGCCAGAAGAATTAGACGCTTTCGAAAAAGCAGAAGGTAGAGAACCAATTGTTGAAGAAAAAGCAAGCTTAACACAGATTTTTACCGATTTTGGGAATATGCCAAAAACGATGAAACAATTAGGTTTGGTACAGTTCTTTACGTGGTTTGCATTATTCGGTATGTGGGTATTTGCTACGCCTGCAATCGCTCATCATGTGTACGGTTTGTCTTTGAGTGATACACATTCAGAAACGTACCAAAAAGCAGGGGATTGGGTTGGAATTATCTTCGGAGTTTACAACGGAATTTCTGCAATATTCGCCTTCTTTTTACCAGCAATAGCCTTAAAATTTGGTCGAAAAACAACACATGCTATTTCATTAATTTGTGGAGGATTAGGATTAATTTCAATCTATTTTATTCACGATCCAAAATTACTAATCCTTTCCATGATCGGAGTAGGAATCGCTTGGGCAAGTATCTTATCGATGCCTTATGCAATTTTAGCGGGAGCAATTCCAGCGAAAAAAATGGGTGTTTACATGGGAATTTTCAATTTCTTCATTTGTATGCCTCAAATCGTCAACGCATTGTTAGGCGGTCCAATTGTAAAATATTTATATCACGATAATCCAATTTTCGCCATTGTTACCAGCGGTGTTGCGCTAATTATTGCAGCACTTTTTGTAACGCGCGTAAAAGATGTGGATGAACCAATCAAAGCATAATCATTTTGAAAACTAAAGCATTTATTTTTGATTTAGATGGTGTCATCGTCGACACTGCAAAGTACCATTATTTAGCATGGAAAAAATTAGCGAATAATCTAAACATCGATTTTACGCACGAACATAACGAATTATTGAAAGGTGTTTCTCGTGTGCGATCATTAGAAATTATTCTTGGATTGGGAAATGTTGAAGCTTCTGATGAGCAGAAAAACGAATGGTTAATTCAGAAGAACAAAGAATATTTAGAATACATTGATAAGATGGACGATTCTGAAATTTTACCAGGCGTTATGGACGTTTTAAACTTTCTAAAAGAAAACAATCAACCAATTATTTTGGGATCAGCTTCTAAAAATGCACGTCCAATTTTAGAGAAAGTTAATATTCTAAATTATTTCGATGATATCGTAGATGGAAACGATGTTTCTAACGCAAAACCAGATCCAGAAGTTTTTATCGTTGGAGCGAAAAAAGCGAATCAAACAAACGAAAATTCAATTGTATTTGAAGATTCTGTTGCAGGAATTGAAGCAGCAAATGTAGCAGGAATGACAAGCATCGGAATTGGAGAAGCTTCGGTTTTGAATGAAGCGAAATACAACTTTAAAAATTTTACTGAAATCTCAGAGGATTTCTTGGTCGAATTAATCAATCAATAATTATACAAACTACATACAACAAACAAAATGAATCAAGATTATATCATCCCGAATGCGTGGTCAATTATCGAAGAAGGGTTTGAAAAAGATCGTGTAAAATCGTCTGAAAGTTTATTTTCTATCGGAAATGGAGCAATGGGACAACGTGCCAATTTCGAAGAATTTTATTCAGGTGATACATTTCAAGGAAGCTATATTGCCGGCGTTTATTATCCTGACAAGACAAAAGTGGGATGGTGGAAAAACGGTTATCCAGAATATTTTGCAAAAGTATTAAATGCGCCAGTTTGGATTGGAATTGACATCGAAATTAACGGTGAAAAATTTGATTTAAACACTTGTAAAGAAGTTAAAAATTTCCGTCGCGAATTGAATATGAAAGAAGGTTTATTGGATCGTTCATTTATTGCGATTTTACCTTCAGGATTAGAAATTGAGGTTTTTGTTCGACGTTTTCTTTCTGCTGATTTAGATGAATTAGGAGCAATTAAATATGACATCAAACCAATCAATGATGATGCGAAAATTGTCTTCAAACCTTATGTTGATGCAGCTGTAAAGAACGAAGATGCGAACTGGGAAGAGATTTTTTGGGAACCAATTTTTTCTGAAATTAAAGGTGAACAAGGTTTTGTACAAGCGCGTACGTTCAAAACTCATTTTGAAGTCGTAACATTTATGCAGAATAAAATCTTGGTAAATGGAAGTTATCAACAAAATACACCAACAAGTGATGTTAAAACTGAAACAAAAGTAGAATTTACATATGAAGTTGAGGTAAAAGCGAATGATACCGCGACAATTGAGAAATTTGGAGGTTATGTAGTTTCGACAAATCATCCTAAAAATGAATTAATTAACGCTGCCGAAAATGTATTATCTCAAGCAAATGAACAAGGTTATGAACAATTGTTAATAAACCAAAAAGAAGCTTGGGCAAAGATTTGGGAAATGGCTGATATCACTATAGAAGGTGATACAAAAGCGCAACAAGGTATTCGTTTTAATATTTTTCAATTAAATCAAACGTATTCTGGAAAAGATGAGCGTTTGAATATCGGTCCAAAAGGCTTTACGGGAGAGAAATATGGAGGTTCTACATATTGGGATACAGAAGCATATTGTTTGCCATTTTACATGGTAACAAAAAATCAAGAAGTTGCGCGAAACTTATTAATGTATCGTTTTAATCAATTGGATAAAGCGATTGAAAATGGAGAAAAATTAGGCTTCAACAAAGGTGCAGCTTTGTATCCGATGGTTACGATGAATGGTGAAGAATGCCATAACGAATGGGAAATTACATTCGAGGAAATTCACCGTAATGGAGCTATTGCATTTGCGATTTACAACTATGTTCGTTTTACGGGAGATCAAACGTATATTCCAGAAGCTGGTTTAGAGGTTTTATTAGGAATTGCACGTTTTTGGAAACAGCGTGTGAATTGGTCAAACGACAAAAAACAATATGTGATGTTAGGAGTTACGGGACCTAACGAATATGAAAATAATGTCAACAACAATTTCCATTCAAATTATTGTGCACAATGGTGTATGAATTATTTGTTGGAACAAGTTGAAAACGTCAAAACAAATTATCCAGAGGATTTCGCTCGAATCGCTGCAAAGAGAAGTATTACTGATGCTGAATTAGCAGAAATGAAAGAAGTTGCAGAGAATATTTATTTTCCATTCAGTGAAGAATTAGGAATTTATTTACAGCAAGATGGTTTCTTGGATAAAGATTTAACACCTGTTTCTGAATTACCAAAAGAAGAACGTCCGATTAATCAAAAATGGTCTTGGGATAGAATTTTACGTTCAGCTTATATCAAACAAGCAGACGTTTTACAATCGTTCTATTATTTCGAAGATCAATTTTCGAAAGATCAATTAGAAAAACATTTTGATTTTTACGAACCATTAACGGTTCACGAATCATCATTATCGCCTTGTGTTCATTCCATCCAAGCAGCAACGTTAGGAAGAATGGAGCAAGCATATACATTTTATTTGAGAACTTCTCGTTTAGATTTAGATGATTATAACAAAGAAGTTCACGAAGGATTACACATCACATCTATGGCTGGAACTTGGATGTCGATTGTAGAAGGATTTGGTGGAATGCGTGTGAAAAACGATCAATTGTATTTTGAGCCGCGTTTACCAGAACAATGGGAAGGTTTTTCGTTCAAAGTCAATTTCCGTCATCAAATCCTAAAAGTTATTGTAAATAAAGGAGAAACAATTTTTGAACTGGAAGGAACAGAACCGTTAGAGGTTTATGTTTTCGACCAGAAAGTAGTTGTTCAGCCTTCGATTTAATAAAGGGAATCTAATACCTTGAAGGCTTCGGTTTTCAGGGTATTTTTATTTAGAATAGATGTTTTAAGTTCTAAGTTTATTCTGAAAACTTATTTTAAAAAAGTCATCCTGAATTCATTTCAGGATCGCATGAAGCAGAGAATGAGAAGCTGAAACAAGTTCAGCTGGACAGAGAATTTAAAAAGATTCTTTGATAAACTCAGAATGACAAGTTCATTAACGACAATAAAGTAAATGTCATTCCGCAGAATGGAGGAATCTAAAAAACAAAACACATGAAAAAAATACTATTATTATCATCTTTCCTATCAACATTTGCTTTTGCACAGATTCAAAAAGTAGAGCCAATGTTTTGGTGGAAAGGAATGAAAAATCCAGAAGTTCAAATTCTGGTTTATGGAAAAGATATTAGTAAATACAATATTGAATTATCGGATAATGTAAAAATTCAAAATTTACAGAAAACTGAAAATCCAAATTATGTTTTTGTAACGATTAATACGAATGAAGTAAACAAATCATCATTCAAAATTAACATCAAAAACAAAAATAAAATCGTTGATTCGTATACATACGAGTTAAAAGATCGTCAACCAAATTCAGCGAATCGTTCATCGTTTTCATCAAAAGATGTGGTGTATTTAATTATGCCGGATCGTTTCGCCAATGGAGATGAAAGCAATGATTCGAAAAAAGAATTGCGTGAGAAAGTTAATCGTCAATTGCCAGGTGGTCGTCACGGAGGAGATTTACGAGGAATTATCAACAACTTAGATTATATCCAAAATTTAGGAGCCACTGCAGTTTGGTTAACTCCAGTAAACGAAGACAATGAAAAAGAATATTCGTATCACGGGTATGCTCAAACCGATTTATATAAAATTGATGGTCGTTACGGGACAAACGAAGAATACCGTGAATTGTCTCAGAAATTGAATCAACGTGGAATGTATTTGATTCAAGATTATGTCACGAATCACTGGGGAATCTCACATTGGATGATTCAGGATTTACCTTCAAAAGATTGGATCCATACATTTCCAGAAGGAGAAAATGGATTCCGTCGTTCGAATTATAGAACAACAACCCAATTTGATCCTAATGCTTCAGAGATTGATAAAATAGGCGCATTAAATGGTTGGTTCGATACGACGATGCCAGACATCAATCAAGCAAATCCATTAGTATTAAAGTACATCACTCAAAATGCCATTTGGTGGATAGAATATGCCGAATTAGGAGGTTTACGTGTAGATACATATCCTTACAATAACAAAGAAGGAATGGCAACTTGGGTAAAAGCAATTACAGATGAATATCCCAATCTAAATGTAGTAGGAGAGGCGTGGATGCATTCGCCAGCTCATGTATCGTATTGGCAAAAAGATTCGAAAATCGGTGAAATGGCGGGGTACAATTCGAATTTACCAGCGGTGATGGATTTTTCGTTGTATGCAAATATGACGAAAGCTTTTCAGGAAGAAGAATCGTGGGATAAAGGTTTGGTGAAAATCTACGAATCATTCACGAATGATTTCTTATATCCAGACATCAATAATTTATTGGTCTTTTTTGAAAATCACGATACCGAACGTTGGAACGAAATCTACAAAGGAGATATTAAGCCGTATCAACTAGCAACGACTTTAATCGGAACGGTTCGTGGAATTCCACAAATTTATTACGGCACTGAAATCGGTATGGCTGGAGATAAAAATACTGGTGGAGATGCAGCAATTCGTCAAGATTTTCTTGGTGGTTGGAAGTCTGATACACAAAATGCATTTAATCCAAATTCACGAACAGCAACGCAAAAAGCGTTCTATGATTTTACAGCGAAAGTATTCAATTGGCGTAAAAATAAAGAGGTGATTCATTCCGGTAAAACCAAACATTATGCACCAATCAATGATGTCTATGTGTATTTCCGATACAATGACAACGAATCGGTAATGGTGATTTTAAATAATAAATTAGATAAGCAAACCCTCCAATTGGATCGTTTTGAAGAATCGATCAAAGGATATCATACTGGAAAAGATATTTTATCGAATCAAGATTTCACAATTCATCCAAACGGTGAAATCACAATTGATGGAAAATCTTCGATGATTATTGAATTGATGAAATAGAATTACTGTCACACTGAGCTTGTCGAAATGTTTTTTATAATTCTTAAAAAGCTCAGAATAACAAAATCGTATAACGTAAAACATATCACGTACAACGTAAAAAGCAAATGAAAAAATTAACAACAACTATATTTACTTTACTTGCCATAGGCGCATTAAATGCCCAAATCATTGAATCGCCATCAAAGGAAGTAAAAGTTAACTTCGAATTAACAGCTAATGGTCAACCATCGTATTCGGTAACTTATAAAGGAAAAGAAATTGTAAAACCTTCAACATTAGGTTTCATTTTAAAAGATGCAGAAGCTTTAGAAAACGGATTTACAGTTACAAATTATACGACTAAATCAGTAAATGATGCTTGGCAACCTGTTTTAGGAGAATACAAAGAAATTAAAGATATTCATAACGAAGGTACGTTTCAATTAACGCAAACTTCTACTAACCGAAATGTAAATGTTACGTTTCGAGTTTTTGATGAAGGTGTAGCTTTTCGCTATGAATTTCCGAAGCAACAAAACTTAAATTACTTTGTCGTAAAAGAAGAAAAAACACAATTTAATTTAACAGGAGATCATCAAACATTTTGGTTACCTGGTGATTTCGATACACAAGAATATACATACATCGAATCGAAGATTTCAGGAATCGATCACAGTAAAATTGATATGAATAATGGGATTGGAGTGAAATCAATTGGGAAACCAAATTCAGTTCAAACGCCATTACAAATGAAAACTTCGGATAATATTTACTTAAATATTTTCGAAGCTGCAGTGGTTAATTATCCAGTAATGCATTTAGAATTTGATAAAAACTCCTATCAATTCAAATCGCATTTAGCACCAAACGCAATTGGAGATTTAGCTTATTTACAAGCGCCTTTCAACACACCTTGGCGTACAATAATGGTATCAGATGATGCCCGAGATATCGTAGGGAAAGGTCCTCAAATGATTTTAAATTTAAATGAACCATCAAAAATTGAAGATACATCTTGGATTAAACCAATGAAATATGTCGGAATTTGGTGGGAAATGCACGTTGGGAAATCAACGTGGGATCGTCAAGGAACTCAAAACGCACAAAACCAAGTCGGACAGGAGGCAATTAAATTTCCTCACGGAGCGACTACAGAAAATACAAAACGTTACATCGACTTTGCAGCGAAACACGGATTCGACGGAGTTTTAGTGGAAGGTTGGAATGAAGGATGGGAAGATTGGTATGGGAACTGGAAAGAAGATGTTTTCGATTTCACAACACCTTATGCTGATTTCGATATCAAAGAAATTTCTGCTTATGCAAAATCAAAAGGTGTAAAAATGATTATGCACCACGAAACTTCTGGTTCAGTAGCCAACTACGAACGTCGTTTTGACCGTGCAATGGAGGTAATGAAACATTACGAATATCCTGCAGTAAAAACAGGTTATGTTGGTCGCATCATTCCAAGAGGAGAATATCACGATGGACAAACAATGGTCAATCATTTCAATTGGACGGTAGAGCGTTTCGCTGAAAATAAAATTTTAGTCAATACACACGAGAGTTCTCGTCCTTCGGGTTATCACCGTACGTATCCAAATTATATTGCTGCTGAGGCAGGGAGAGGAAACGAGTTTAATGCATGGAGTTATGGAAATCCTCCAGCGCACGAAACCATTCTACCCTTCACACGTCAGTTAGGTGGTCCTATGGATTATACGCCTGGTATTTTTGAAACAGAAATGAAAGTGTATAATGTTGGTCGTGATACAAAAGTGCATACCACTTTAGCGAAACAATTGGCTTTATATGTGACGTTATATTCTCCGTTACAAATGGCTGCCGATTTACCAGAAAACTACGAGAAGTATGCCGATGCTTTCCAATTCATCAAAGATGTGGCAGTGGATTGGGACGATACAAAATACTTAGAAGCTGAGCCTGGTGATTATTTAACAGTAGCGCGTAAAGCAAAAGGAAGGGAGAATTGGTTTGTAGGTGCGATTACAGATGAAAATCCTCGAAAAACTGAAATTAAATTAGATTTCTTAACGCCTGGAGTAACTTACGAAGCAACAATTTACCAAGATGCGAAAAATGCACATTGGGATAAAAATCCAAAAGCATACGACATCAAAAAAGTAAAAGTAAATTCAAAATCAAAACTGAAATTGAATTTAGCGGCGAGTGGAGGAACAGCAATTTCGATTTTTCCAATAAAGTAGAAAATGTTTTAAGTTCTACGTGATACGTTTTACGTAGAACTTCTTTCAATTCTCATTAATAAATTGTCACACTGAGCTTGTCGAAGTGTATTTTTAAGCTTCTTTGATAAGCTTAGAATGTTATTTAAAGTAATCTTGAATAGGTCACTGAGCGAAGTCGAAGTGCAGGATCAAATTAAAGATGATGAGAAGCTGAAATAAATTTAGCTTGACAATTTGAATACTTTTTTATCAAGAAAAGAATATTGGAGAATTAATTCTTCGGCAATCTCAAAAAGACAAAAAAATATAGATATAAAAAATAAACAAATTATAATGAAACACTTAAAATCAATTATAGCGTTAGGAATTTCAATGATGAGCGTCGTTTACGGTCAAGAATTGAAATCACCAAATGGAAATTTCAAATTAGATTTTTCTTTATCGAAAGATGGAAAACCAACGTATCAATTAAAATACAAAGGGAAAGATGTCATCAAACCTTCAACTTTAGGATTCGAATTTAAAGCGAACAATCAAATGAGTTTTGAATGGGAAAATCAAGTCGGAGATAAAAATGCATTTACAAATTTTGTATCTGGTTTTCAAATCGTAGATACAAAGACTTCAACTTTTGATGAAACGTGGACACCAGTTTGGGGAGAAGTAGCTAAAATCAGAAATAATTTTAACGAATTAGCAGTTACAGTTTCTCAACCGAAAACAGATCGTCAAATGGTGATTAGATTCCGATTATTTGATGATGGTTTAGGATTCCGTTACGAATTTCCTGAGCAAAAGAATTTAAAATATTTTGTGATAAAAGAAGAGCATTCTCAATTTGCTATGGCAGGAGATCACAAAACATGGTGGATTCCGGGTGACTATGATACGCAAGAATATGATTACACAGAATCAAAGTTATCAGAAATTAGAGGATTATTTGATCAAGCCTATACTGGAAATGCATCACAAAAATCATTTTCTAAAACAGGAGTTCAGACTTCATTAATGATGAAAGCTGAGAATGGATTATACATCAACATTCATGAAGCAGCTTTAATCAATTATCCAGCAATGAATCTAAATTTAAACGATAAAAATTTAGTATTTGAATCGTGGTTAACGCCTGATGCATTAGGTGATAAAGGATATTTACAAGCGCCTTTTAATACACCTTGGAGAACAGTTATTGCAAGTGATAATGCGGCAGATATTGCGTTTAAAGGGCCACAATTAGTATATAATTTAAATGAACCATCAAAGATTGAAGATACTTCATGGATCAAACCAGTGAAGTATGTAGGTATTTGGTGGGAAATGATTACAGGTCGTGGTTCTTGGGCTTATACAGACGATTTTTCTACAGTGCAATTAGGAATAACGGATTATAAAAACGCAAAACCAAATGGAAAACATGCGGCTAATAACGAAAATGTAAAAAATTACATTGACTTTGCTGCAAAACATGGTTTCGATGCGGTATTGGTAGAAGGTTGGAACGAAGGTTGGGAAGATTGGTTCGGAAATCACAAAGATTATGTGTTCGATTTTGTAACGCCTTATCCAGATTTTGATGTAAAAGCATTAAATGAATATGCAAAATCAAAAGGTGTAAAAATTATGATGCATCACGAAACTTCGGGATCAATTCGTAATTACGAAAGACATTTGGATAAAGCATATAAATTCATGAACGATAATGGTTATACATCTGTAAAAAGTGGATATGTTGGTGATATCGTTCCTCGTGGAGATTATCATTACAGCCAAAATACAATTAATCATTATCAATATGCAATCGAAAAAGCGGCTGATTATAAAATAATGGTCAACGCACACGAAGCGGTTCGTCCTACAGGAGTTGCGCGTACATGGCCAAATTTAATCGGAAACGAATCTGCACGTGGAACAGAATACCAAGCTTTCGGTGGTTCTAAACCAAATCACGTAACGGTTTTACCTTTCACACGTCTATTAGGTGGACCAATGGATTACACGCCTGGTATTTTCGAAATGGATGTGAAAAAATTAAATCCAAACAATCATTCTCACGTTAATTCTACGATTGCAAATCAGTTGGCTTTATACGTGACAATGTATTCTCCTTTACAAATGGCTGCTGATATTATCGAGCATTACAAACAATTTTCTGATGCATTTCAATTCATCAAAGATGTGCCTGTAGATTGGCAAGATTCTAATTATTTGGAAGCTGAACCAGGAAGATATTTAACAATTGCGCGTAAAGATAAAAATTCGAACAATTGGTTTGTTGGAAATGTAAATGGTGAAACGCCTCGTTCAACAAAAATTAAATTAGATTTCTTAGATAAAGGAAAAAAATACGAAGCGAAAATTTATGCAGATGCAAAAGATGCGCATTACAAAACAAATCCACAAGCCTATAAAATTGAAACAAAAAAGGTTGATTCAAAATCTGTTTTAGATTTAACATCTCAAGCTGGTGGAGGTTTTGCAATTAGTATCAAAGAAATTAAATAAGTAATGAGTGATGAGTATTGAGAAACTTGTTACTCAATACTCAAAACTTACTACTCAAAACTTTTTAGTATGAAAAAAATACTTTTCACGTTAGGAATAGCTTCATTGTTTTTAAGCTCTTGTTCAAAAACAACAACACAAGCTACGCAGACAAATCATTCAGAAAAACAACTATTTGTTTGGAATGGTGCAAATATTTATTTTTTATTGACCGATCGTTTCGAGAATGGAGATAAAAAGAATGATGTTAATTACGGGAGAACTGCTAAAACATCTAAATTAAGAGGTTTTGAAGGAGGAGATTTTCGTGGGGTAATCAATAAAATCGAAGATAATTATTTTTCAGATTTAGGAGTTAATGCGATTTGGATGACACCGATTGTGGAGCAAATTCATGGATATGTTGATGAAGGACAAGGAAAAACATATGGATTTCACGGTTATTGGACAAAAGATTGGACGTCGATTGATAAAAACTGGGGAACTGAAAAAGAGTTACAGGAATTAGTAGACAAAGCACATGCGAAAGGCATTCGTATTATGTTGGACGCGGTGATTAATCACACAGGTCCAGTTACAAATTCGGATGGTGTGTTTCCTGCTGATTGGGTTCGTGTTTCGCCACAATGTACTTATGAGTCTTACAAAACGACGATTGAATGTACGTTGGTAAAAAATCTTCCAGACATTTTAACGGAATCAGAAAATGATGTGATGTTGCCCCCGCAATTGTTAGCAAAATGGTCGCAAGAAGGTCGTTTAGACAAAGAAGTTGCTGAATTGAATGCTTTTTTCGCGAAATATAATCTTCCAAAAGCACCGAAATATTACATTATGAAATGGCTTTCAGATTATATTAGAAAGTATGGAATTGATGGTTATCGTGTCGATACGGTGAAACATACGGAAGAAAATGTTTGGAAGAAATTCGAAGAAATTTGTCTAGATGCTTTCGCAGAATATAAAACGAATAATCCTACAAAAGTATTGGATCAAAATAAGTTTTTCTTGTTAGGAGAAGTTTATGGATATTCGATTAATGATGGTCAGCAATATAATTTTCCTGATAAAACAGTTAATTATTTCGAGAATGGATTTGATGCATTAATCAATTTCGATTTGCGTTCAACTCAAAAAGAATCTAATCAAACTGTTTTTGATCGATACAATGATATTCTTCAAAATAAGATGAAAGGAAAGTCTGTGATGAGCTACATTACCTCGCACGATGACGGTTCGCCTTTTGATAAAAATCGTCAAAATACTTGGGATGCAGGAACTCGATTGTTATTGGCGCCAGGGATTTCGCAAATTTATTATGGAGACGAAACGGCTCGTCCGTTAGAGATTGAAGGTGTTGATGGAGATGCAAATCTTCGTTCGAATATGAACTGGGAAGATATTAAACCAAATTCAGAAACGGAATCATTATTGAATCATTACCAAAAATTAGGACAATTTAGACGAAATCATCCAGCGGTTGGAGCAGGAAATCAAACAGATTTGCAAAATTCTCCGTATATTTTTACAAGAAAATATAAGACAGACGAAGTGGTGATTGGATTGGAAATGCCAATTGGAAAAAAAACAATTAATGTAAGTTCTGTTTGGAAAGATGGTACCAAAGTTCGCGATGCTTATTCAGGTTTTTCTGGAAAAGTTGTGAACGGAAATTTAGAATTGAATACGACTTCCAATATTGTATTATTGGAAAAAGTGAATTAGTTTTTTGAGAAGTAATAGAAGAAAAATGATAAAAAAAATAGTTGGTTTAACCTTGATGACAACTTTGTTTTTAACAAGTTGTGAAAGCAAAAAAGAAACAAAGTCAGAAGACGTTAAAACTGAAAGGAAAGAACAAAGCATTTTGCCTTTTACGGCTGATATGGCAGAAACTTCTGTGATTTATGAAGTGAATGTTCGTCAGTTTTCACCAGAAGGAACTTTTGCAGCGGTTACAAAAGAGATTTCGAATATCAAGAAATTAGGGGTTAAAATCCTTTGGATTATGCCCATTTACCCAATTGGAGAAGAAAATCGAAAAGAAGGTTTAGGTTCGTATTATTCGATCAAAGATTATAGAGGAATCAATCCAGAATTTGGAAATGCCGAAGATTTTAAGAAATTGGTTGATGAAGCGCACAAAAACGGAATCTATGTGATTTTGGATTGGGTTGCGAATCACACGGCTTGGGATCATCCTTGGGTAAAACAACATCCTGATTGGTACGAACAAGATAAGAACGGGAAAATGCATTCTCCTTACGATTGGTCGGATGTTGTGGCGTTAAATTTCGATAACAAAGAAATGCGCAAACAGATGATTGCCGATATGAAATATTGGTTAGATGATTTCAAAATTGATGGTTTCCGTTGTGATATGGCGCACGAAGTTCCGACAGATTTTTGGAATGAAGCAAAACCGCAATTGGCAAATGGTCGCGAAATTTTTATGTTAGCTGAAACGGAGAAACCAGAATTATTAGCAAATGATGCATTTGACGCCGCTTACGGATGGGAAATTCATCATATCATGAATGATATTGCAAAAGGTAAAAAGAATGTTTCTGCGATTGATGCGTACATGGATTCGATTCCGAAAAAATGGCAAGCAGATGATTACAAATTATTATTCACATCAAATCATGACGAAAATTCTTGGGCTGGAACTGAATACGAAAGAATGGGTGATGCGGTAGAAACATTTGCTGCATTAACGTATACTTTACCTGGAATTCCATTGATTTATAATGGACAAGAAGAAGATTTTAATCGTCGTTTAAAATTCTTTGTCAAAGATTCTATTGATCGTAATCCAACAGCAAAAATGCGTGGCGTTTATGAAAAGTTAGGAGAACTTAAAATCACAAATGAAGCATTTAATGGAGCGAAAAAAGCGGCTTCTTACGAACGTTTGAAAACATCTGATGATAAATCTATCTTAGCGTTCAAACGTCATAAAAATACGACAGAAGCTTATTTTATTGCGAATTTTACGAAAGCAAATAAAGAAATTATAGTTCCAATTAATGGTGTGTACAAAAACTTTATGAACAACGAAGATGTTACATTTGATGCAACAACAAAACTGAAATTAAAACCTTGGGAATACCTGATTTTAGTTCAGAAGAAAAAATAAATTCTTAAAAGCTGGTTAAATTTTTAATCAGCTTTTTTTATGGTATAATGCTTGTTGATAAACGTTTAAAATCCAAATCATGAGAAAAATAATTTTATCAACAGCCGCCATTTTAAGCTTAGTTTTCTCTTCGTGTGAATCGAAGAAAACAGAAAACTCAGAAGTTATCACAAGTAAATCTGAAGTTGCAGAACAGCCAATTGTTTCGGAAAGTGATATTGCGAATCATCCAGAGTCATCGACTTCACAAAATACTTATGAGGTTTTACAAGATAATGGTCAACAAAAAACGGTAAATATTGATCCAAATGAAACGGTGATTTCAGCAAATAGTTTACCTATTAATGCACAAAATTTTGTTTCGAAAAACTTTGGTAATATGGAGTTTGTGAATGCGATAAAAGAAGTTGAACGCAATATCACAACATATAATATTCAGTTGAAAGACGGAACAAAAATAGAATTTACAGATAATGGTGATTGGAAGGAGGTGAAAAATGGTTTAGGAAAAGCGATTCCGATTAAATTTTTCCCAGATAATATTCAAAAATATCTTCAATCAAAATATCCTAAAATCGATGCGAAATCAATTGAAATGGATACAAAAGACAAAGAAATAAAAGTAGAATTGTTACAAAATAATGTCGATTTGAAATTTGATTTGAATGGTAATTTTATCAAAATTGATTAATCAAATACATCAAAAACCTTGTCAATAGATGAGGTTTTTTTTAATTTCTAATTTTTAAAATTTTACAATAACCTTCACATCAACTTTTCGCAATTTTCAATATATTTATAGTAGAAAAAATCGCCCAAAATGGATAAAAAATATTTGAGATCGTTAATTTTTAGACATCTCGATGGTTTGGTAACGGCTCCGGTATTAAGTGCTTTGGCTAAAAAAGGAGCTTTGCATTATATCGTCGAGCGTAAAACTATACAGTTAGAAGAATTGACAAACGAATTTCAGGCAAACGAAGGTTATCTAAATGTTGCTTTGCGTGTGTTGGCTTCGCAGAATATGTTAGAATATTCAGTGAATAATGCAGAAAATAGCGTCGAGATTCAAACCAATAAATATTCAGATCGCGCATTTACTAATGTTGATATTTACCATGATTTAGCTGTTTTTTTGGCAGAAAATGAAGTAATTAATCAACATGATTTTTCGGATGAATTTTGTAAAAAATGGATTAAATTATTTGATAAATATAAAACTTATTTGATGACTGCTGACGACGAAGAGTTTCTTGAAAAACCTTTGCATTATCAAATTACCAAACATATCGAAGGCGTTTTAGTTGGACCAATTATTGTGCGAATGGGAATGAGTGGTTTGTTTCATAAATACTTTATGGAAGCTTCTTTCAATCCAGATGAATTTCACAAAAACCCACAAACTTTCGAGAAAATATTGGAACGATTAACCGAATTAGGTTGGTTTACAAAACACGAAAAAAACTATAAATTCACAGAAATAGGATTATTTTTTGCGCGCCGTGCAACATCTTATGGTGTTACAGTTTCTTATTTACCAATGTTCGCGAAGTTGAATGATTTGCTTTTTGGTTCGCCAACAAAATTGCGTGAAATTACCGAAGGCGAAGATGAACAACACGTGAATCGCGAAATGAATGTTTGGGGTAGTGGAGGAGCGCATTCCACTTATTTCAAAGTGATTGATGAGTTTATTGTAGATATTTTTAATCGTCCAATAGAAGAGCAACCGAAAGGAATTTTGGATATGGGATGCGGGAATGGAGCGCTTTTACAACATTTGTATGATGTGATAGAACGTCAAACCTTACGGGGAAAACATCTCGACGAATATCCACTTTTTTTGGTTGGTGCAGATTATAATCAAGCAGCGCTGAAAGTAACGCGTGCCAATTTAATTAAAAATGATATTTGGGCAAAAGTGATTTGGGGTGATATTGGTGATCCAGATCGTTTGGCAACAGATTTGAAAAATGATTATTCAATAGAGTTGAGTGATTTATTAAACATTAGAACATTTTTAGATCATAATCGAATTTGGGAAGATGTAGAAGATATCAAAACAAATCGAATTAGTGCTTCTACAGGAGCTTTTGCGTTTAGAGGAAAACGATTGTCAAATAATGATGTGGAACAAAATTTATTGAATCATCTCAAAAAATGGGCGCCTTATGTAGATAAATTTGGTTTGTTATTGATCGAATTACATACGATTGCTCCAGATTTAACGGCGGAGAATTTAGGAAATACACCTGCAACAGCGTATGATGCAACGCATGGATTTTCGGATCAATATATTGTAGAAGTCGATGTTTTTCATCGAATTTGTCAAGAAACTGGTTTAGTTCCAGATAAAACATTGTTCAAAAAATATCCAAACAGTGAATTGGCAACTGTTAGTATCAATCTTTTGAAACGATAATATTTAAAAGATATATTAAATCAAAAAAAGCTCAGCAATTGCTGAGCTTTCTTGGTTAGTCTTGTGTCAATAATTAGTTTAGGGTTATTTTTGCTTGACTAATCTTAAATCCATTTTCGTAAACATTGAACGTGTAAACTCCTTTTTGGAATTCCTCGTTTTCCCAATCAAACGTAATATTTTTTGTTTGTCCGTTTGTGTAATTAAAGTTGATTGCATCAGAGAAATTAACTGTATCTCCAGATCTCAATTCAATTTGTCCGCCTTGCGCATTTCCATATCTTCCTAATGTTCCGTCAGGATTATAGATAGCAACATATAATTTTTTGTCTCCAGATTCTGTTCTCGAATTACGATCTACATCAAAAGAAACACGAATTTTATCAATACGTTTTGCACGTGTTTTTTCAACTTCTTTTCCGCTATTTCTTACACGAATTCCTTTGATTTGTTGATTAGAAACAGATAAAGTTGAACTTAATTCATTGATCTTTCCTTTCGAAATTGCATTGTCTTTTTGACGAACACTTTTTTCTGTTTCGTAGTTATATGTTAACTCTTTATTGTTTTCTCTTAAATTGTTGTTGTCTGTTGTTAAAGCAGAATTTTTATTATTTAATTCGTCAACGCTACGTACAAGAATTGCATTTTCTTTTTGTAAACGAGCAACTTCAGATTTGTAATTTTTTACACTTCCTTCTAAATCGTTAATCATTTTACGAGCACGATTCATTTCCTCTGCAGTTGGATTGTCTTTATCTAAAATTTCTTGAATATCTTGATTCTTTAACTGAATCATATTTTCTTTATCGCTCAATAAATTGTTACGATCTTCGATGCGTGCTTTATATTGTGTATAGTCGTTTAAAATCGAATCATATTGTTTACGAATTTGATCCTTTTGACCTGTTTCGTTTTTAAGGATTTGAGAATTTAAAGATTCATTTTTTTCAAGATTTCCGATCTGATTTGCTTGATAAATATTATATCCTACACTTCCTGCTAATAAGATTCCGACTAATGCCAAAGGAACTACTAAACCATTTTTTCCTTTGTTTGTTGGTTGATTGTTTTCTTCTAATCCTTGCATATGAACTATTATTTAAGGTTAATTGTTTTTTTATTGTTTTTAGTGTTAAGAAATTATGATGCCAAAAACTTAGTATGATGTTAAAATGAGGATTTTTTAACAAATTTTTTCACATTTTAGACCGAAAATGAATAATTATGCAGATTCTTATTCTAAATAAATCATAAAAAAAGCTTCAGATTATTCTGAAGCTTTTTTTTAATTAATATGAATTGTATTTACTTTTTATCAAAAGTTCCTGTGTAAACAGAAGTTAATTTATCTAAAGAAATGTACTTTTTGAAAACCTCGTTTACTTGGTTTACATTAAGAGCATCTACTTTTTTCTCTAAATTATCAAATTCATCAAACGTAATTCCATTCAATAAATAACCATTCGATAAGCCTAACAAAGTTCCGTCAGTTCCCAAAGAAGTTGTACGACCGTTTTTCCAACTTACAATATTTGTTTTCAATTCGTCCGCTGTGAAACCATCTTTCAATGCTTTTGCAACTTCTTCTTTCAATGCTTTTTCAACTGCTTCACGTTTTGTAGGGTTTAAAAATGCATAATATCCCCAAGAAGCTACATCGTTTTTAGGATCGTTTGGAATCGAAACATATGAACCTGCACCATAGCTGATTCCTTCTTTTTCTCTTAATCGCATTGGAATACGAGCAGATAAAAATCCTCCACTTCCAATCATTTCATTTGCCATAACCATTGCGGCGTAATCAGCACTTTCACGATTCATTTTGAAGTTAATTGATCCAACTGCAGCAGCATTTTCTTTGTCTGGAATGTTATAAAGTTTATCCTCTTTTTTCGTTGCTGTAAAAGTTGGATACGCTTTTTCGTACTTCGATTTGCTATTCCATTTACCAAAAGTATCGTTTAATAATTTTTCAACTTTCGCTTTGTCATTTGTTCCAATAATAGAAACAACACCATTTTGTGCACCTAAAATATTTTTATAAAAATCAACTAAATCAGCTTGTTTGATTTTCTTTAAATCATCTTTTGTTTCAGCAAAAGAAGCTGTATAAAAAATAGAAGATTTAGGATAATTAGATGTTAAACGACTAATTTCGTTGAAGGCTAATGCTTGCGGATCGTTTGTATTTGCATCTAAATATGTTGTGTATTCATTTACAGATTTTGCTAATTCAGCTTCAGGAAAAGTTGGTTCTGTAATGATTTGACGCACGATATCCATTGTTTTGTCTAATGAATTTTTGTACGTATTAATTGTTACAGATAAATTTTGTCCTCCAAATCTAAATCCAACCGAAGATTTTAAAGCATCTAATTGATCTTTGATTTGTTCTTTTGTTAAATTCTTCGTTCCAGACATTAACAATTCAGCCGTTAATTGACCGATCATTCCTTTGTTTGCCAAATCTTTTTCATTCGAAACAGGTAAATTAAATGAAAGAATTACTTTTTCACCTTTAATTTCTTTGTCGATGATTCCATATTTTAGACCATTGTTCAATTTTCCTTCTGCATAATGAGCTTTTAAGTTTTTGATTGAAGCTTCAAATGGTTTTGCTTCTTTCTCAACTGCACGACCTTTGTAATTCGAAACTAATTCTGTAATCTGTTTATTCGTTAATTCAGCTGGTTTTACACGAATTTCATCTTTTGTCGGAATAAAAGTTCCAACTGTTCTATTATTCGCTTTAAAATATTTTTCAGCTACACGTTTTACATCTTCTTTGGTTACTTTTTCGATATTATCGCGGTATAAGAAACCTAAACGATAATCACCCGCACCAACAATTTCTGTTAAACCAATGGCATAATTAATCGTATTATTTTTTTGATTTTCGATGTTTTTCACAATACTTGCTTTCGCACGTTGTACATCTTGATCAGTATAATTAATTGTAGCAACTTTGTCTAATTCTGCACGAATATCATTTTTCGTTTGTTCGATGTTTTTCTCTTTTGGAATTTCAGTTCCGATATAGAAGAAACTTGCATCACGAACTTCTGGACTATACGCCCAAATTGAAGCAATTTTGTGTGTGTCAACTAAAGATTTGTACAAATATCCCGAAGGATCTGAAGTTAAAATATTATTTAAAACATCAATTGCTGCATAATCTTTATCGCTATATGCTGCAACGTGATACATTACACCAACAGATTGGGAATCTCCTGCACGTTTTACTTCAACAAATTTTTCACCATCTTGCGCTGGCTCAACTGTTAAAATTTCGTCTAAAACACGAGTTGGTTTTGGAATCGAAGCAAAATACTGATTCACATATTCCATCGTTTTTTTCTCGTCAAATTTTCCAGCAATAATTAAGGTTGCATTATCTGGTTGATAATATTTTTCGTAGAATTTGCGCAACTGTGGTGTTTTTACACGCTCAATATCTTCTTTAGATCCAATTGTAGATTTTCCGTAATTGTGCCATAAATAGCCAGCAGAAATAACGCGTTCCATTAAAACACTTGACGGATCATTTTCACCAATTTCAAATTCATTACGTACAACCGAAAATTCTTTGTCCAAATCTTCTTGTTTAATGGTTGCATTAATCATACGATCAGCTTCCATTTCCAAACTCCAACGTAAATTTTCGTCGCTTGATGGGAAAACTTCGTAATAATTTGTACGATCATAATATGTCGTTCCATTTGCACGTCCACCTTTGTCAGATAACATTTTCTTGATATCACCTAAGTTTTTTGTTGATTTAAACAACATATGTTCTAACAAATGCGCCATTCCTTTTTCACCGTAACCTTCGTGTTTAGAACCAACATTGTAAACAATATTTACTACAACATTACTTTGCGATTGATCAGAGACTAATAAAACTTGTAATCCATTTGGTAGTTTGTATTCCTTAATTCCTTCTACTTGCGTCACAAAAGTTGCGTTTCCAGATTTCGTTTGAGCCATTAAGTATGGTGAATTTGCAAAGGCAAAAACCAGACATATACTCAGTAAAGTTTTTTTCATGTATTTATTTTTATAGTTATTAATTGGATGATACAATTCTATAATCTATTCGTTAGACGCAAATTGTATGGTGTAAGTTACAAATCTTTTGTTAAATTTGTGATGCAACAAACAAAAGAAATGGAAACAAAAGAGGTAAATAAAATTACTTTCGAAGAGTTTAAAAGTCAAATCATTAATGATTACAAGACGGCTTTTATGTCTCGTGAAGCAAGTCTTTTAGGAAGAAGAGAAGTACTTACTGGGAAAGCAAAATTTGGGATTTTTGGTGATGGAAAAGAATTACCACAAATTGCAATGGCAAAAGTATTCAAAAATGGAGATTTCCGTTCTGGATACTATCGCGATCAAACATTTATGTTCGCAATTGGTCAATTAACTGTTGAACAATTTTTTGCACAATTATACGCTTTAACAGATTTAGAGAAAGAACCTTCATCAGGAGGTCGTCAAATGACATCTCATTTCGGAACACGTTCTTTAAATGAAGATGGTTCTTGGAAAAAATTAACAGAACAAAAAAATTCGAGTGCTGATATTTCGCCAACAGCTGGTCAAATGCCACGTTTGTTAGGCTTAGCACAAGCTTCAAAATATTTTAGAAATGTTCCTCAATCAGACGAAGATCAACAATTTTCTGTAAACGGAAATGAAATTGCTTTCGGAACAATTGGTGACGCAAGTACTTCTGAAGGTCATTTTTGGGAAACGATAAATGCAGGTGGAGTTTTGCAAGTGCCAATGGTTGTTTCTATTTGGGACGATGGTTACGGAATTTCTGTACCAGCTAAATTTCAACGCACAAAATCGAATCTTTCTGAATTATTATCAGGTTTCGGAAGAACGGAAGAGGAAAGAGGTTACGAAATTATTACTGTAAAAGCGTGGGATTATCCTGCTTTGATTGAAGCGTATACACGTGCAGAAAGATTTGCGCGTGAGCATCACATTCCGTGTATTGTACACGTGCAAGAATGTACGCAACCACAAGGTCACTCGACTTCTGGTTCGCACGAGCGTTATAAATCAGAGGAGCGTTTGACATGGGAAAAAGATTTTGATGGAATCTCAAAATTCCGTGAATATATTTTAGCATTTGCAGATCATTCAGAAGCAATTATTTCTGCGGAAGAGTTGGATCAATTAGAAGCTGAAGTAAAAGCTGAAGTAAAAGCTTCTCAAAAACAATGTTGGGACGATTATTTGAATCCAATTTTGGATTTGAAAAATGAAGCGTTAGAATTATTAACGAAAATTGCTTTAGAAAGTGCAAACGGTGCTTTTATCAACATTGAAATTAGTAATCTAAAATCAAAGAAAAGTCCTTTCAAACGTGATGTTTATGGAGCTGTTCGTAAAGTAATTCGTTTAATACGTTCAGAAAATTTAGTTACAAAAGCTGAATTAATTTCTTGGTTAGATGCCAAAATGAAGCGCGAAGAAGAAATCTATTCGACTAAATTAGTTTCAGGAACGGCAACTCAAGTACCACAAGTAAAACCTGAGTTTGGAGAAAATCCAGCGTTAGAAGATGGTCGTGTAATTGTTCGTGATAACTTTGATAAAATTTTCGAAAAATATCCAAAGGCATTAGTTTTTGGTGAAGATGCTGGAAATATTGGTGATGTAAACCAAGGTTTAGAAGGTCTTCAAGCAAAATATGGTATCGATCGTATTTCGGATACAGGTATTCGCGAAGCAACAATTCTTGGTCAAGGAATTGGATTAGCGATGCGTGGTTTACGTCCAATTGCAGAAATTCAATATTTAGATTATATCCTTTATTGTTTACAAGGAATTTCTGATGATTTGGCAACTGTGCTTTATCGTTCGAATGGAGGTCAAAAAGCGCCTGTGATTATCAGAACGCGTGGTCACCGTTTAGAAGGTGTTTGGCATTCAGGTTCGCCAATGGGAGGAATTTTGAATTTGGTTCGTGGCGTGAATGTTTTAGTTCCACGTGATTTAACAAAAGCCGCAGGTTTTTACAATACATTGATGCAAGCAGATGAGCCTGCAATTGTTGTAGAAAGTTTGAATGGTTATCGTTTGAAAGAACCTGCACCAACTAATATTGGAGAATTTACAACGCCAATAGGTGAAGTAGAAATTACAAAAGAAGGAAAAGATGTAACGTTATTAACATACGGTTCTACTTGGAGAATTGTGATGGATGCTGCGAAAGAATTGGAGCAACTAGGTATTTCTGTTGAAGTAATTGATGCACAATCTTTATTGCCTTTCGATATCAATGCAGATGTTGCAAAAAGTTTGAACAAAACGAATCGTTTAGTTATTGTTGACGAAGATGTTCCAGGTGGAGCAAGTGCATTCTTGTTACAAGAAATTATCGAGAAACAAGGTGGATATTTTACATTAGATAGCGCACCATTGACGATTACAGCGAAAGCTCACCGTCCTGCGTATGCGACTGATGGAGATTATTTTTCAAAACCTTCTGTTGATGATATTACAGAACAAGTCTATGAACTAATGCGCGAAGCGAAACCAAACGAGTTTCCTGCTTTGTACTAAAAAATAAATTTTAGAGTTATATAAGCGTATGTCTTTTTCAAAAAGGCATGCGCTTTTTTTGTATTTTTAACAATCAAAATTATAATGAAAATGAAATTCTATTCGATTATACTTTGTCTATTGACTTCAATTCTTTTTGGGCAATTTCAAGATGTAATTCCTCCAAAGAATATCAAGACGGTTCAAGTTTTTAATCCGCAAACAAACGATAATACACCCGTTATCAAGTTAGGTTCTAGCGAAAGATTAATTTTTCTTTTTGATGATATCAGTGCAGGTTATAAGCGTTATCAATATTCTATTGAACACAGAAATGCAGATTGGTCAGAATCGAATATTTTTCAAACCGAATTTTTAAATGGTGTTAATGCTGATTATGCGCGAACATATAAGAATTCATTCAATACGTATCAAAAATATACCAATTATCAAATTCAATTTCCGAATGATCAAATGAATGTAAAATTACCTGGAAATTATGTGTTAAAAGTGTATTTAGAAAATGATTCAAACCCAATTTTCACGAAACGTTTTGCCGTTTATCAACCAATTGCGGATGTTGGAGTGATGGTTTCTCGTTACAATAATCCAACCGTAAAAGAATTGAATCAGCGTTTGCAAGTTCAAGTTTCGAGTGGAACACAAAATTTAACTGAAGTTCCTGATGGTGCAAGATTATTTTTGATGAAAAATAACAATTGGAACGAAGGTTATTTTGTCAATCGACCATCTTTTTCTCGTCCAAATCAATTAACATATAATGATACTAATATTTTGTTTGACGGTGGTGCAGAATACAATTGGTTTGATAACAAAAATTTAGAAGTTCCGAGTTTAACAACAGAAAAAACATTCAGAAAAGATAGTGTTTATCACACTGTTTTGCGTGCAGATATTCCGAAATATAATTTACCTTATGATGATTATCCAGACATTAATGGTAATTTTTATATCCGAAATAACCGTTATGGAAACGAATATGCAGCAAATTCTGAAGCAGATTATTCATGGGTTTATTTTGCCTTAGATGCTTTCGAAGATCAAAATGGATTATACGTTCCGTATGTTGTAGGTGCTTTTAATAATTGGGAAATTGATGAAAATTCGAAATTAGAAAAAGACGATGCAGGATTTTGGGTAACCGAATTATTCTTGAAACAAGGTTATTACAATTATCAATATGTCGTAAAAAATACCAAAACAGGCAAAATCGATCCAAGTTATGTGAGCGGAAGTTTTTGGCAAACCGAAAATCAATATCAAGCATTGTTTTACTATCGCCCTTGGGGACAACGATACGATGTGTTGATGGGATATGGAACTGGAAATTCGAGGAGATAAGTAGCTTAACTTCTCAAAATTTTTTCCATTATTTTTCCTTTGGCTAATTCATCGATTAATTTGTCTAAATATCGAATTTTTTGCATCAATGGATTTTCAATTTCTTCCACACGATAACCGCAAATCACACCTTTTATTTTAGTTGCATTTGGATTAAACTTTGGTGCATTTTCAAAAAAATCATGAAAGTTAGTTTTCTTCGTTAAAATTTCTTCCAAATCTTTTTCAGTATAACCTGTTAACCAAAAAATAATTTGATCAACTTCCGTTTTTGTTCGGTTTTTCTTTTCTGCTTTTGTGATGTAATGCGGATAAACACTTGCAAAAGACATTTCGATTACACGCTGAAAATTTTTATCATTCATTTTTTAAGAATATTATAGAGGATAAATTTCGACAATTAATTTGATAAAATCTCACTATTTTCATCGATTGTGATTTATAGATTTTGAGTTAAATTTGAGTATGAAATTTTTATTTAGATTTTTAATACTGTTTACGATAATTAGTTTGGTTGGATGTACTTCTGAAACCAAAAAATCACCAATTGATTTTTATTATTGGCGAAGTAATTATTCGGTGAATGAAACAGAGAAAAAAGCGGTTGATTCACTAAAAGTGGAAAATATTTATGTTCGTTTTTTTGATGTGGATAAAAAGTTGAATAAAATTTCTCCAGTTGGAATTATTCAGAATTTTGATGCAACGAAACTCAATGTCAATTATATTCCGACGGTTTTTATTACCAATCAAACTTTTCTGAATACATCAAAAGATCAAATCAAAATTTTAGCAAAAGATGTGTATAATTTTTTGAGTGAAACGGCTGAAAGAGGAAATCTAAAAAGTTTCAATGAAATTCAGATAGATTGTGATTGGACGAAATCTACGCGCGAAAATTATTTTATGTTTTTGTCGGAATTGAAACATATTTCGGGCAAAAAACTTTCGGCAACTTTGCGTTTGCATCAAGTCAAATTTAAAGACAAAGAAGGAGTTCCGCCTTTGGATATAATGGTTTTGATGTGTTATGCAACCGAAAATCCAACTGATCAATCTGAAAATAATTCGATTTTAGATTTGAAAATAGCAAAAGATTATTTAAAAAACTTGAACGATTATCCAATCAAATTAGATGTTGCTTTGCCAATTTATTCGTGGGCAATTTTGACAAATCATCAAGGAAAAATAAAATTAATCAATTCTTTTTCGGAGCAAGATTTGATAGGAAAACCTGTAAAGAAAATCAGAAATGGATTTTATGAAGTGGAAGATGATTTTTTTGTACGAAATTTTTATGTGAGCAAAGGTTTTACAATAAAAGTTGAAATGATTTCTCCTGAATTATTAATTGAAACAAAATCATTTATCGATACAAAATTATCTTACAATTATCGCTTGATTTATTTTCATTTAGACTCAAAATTTTTGAAAACAATACCAACACAATTATGAAAAAAATAGTACTTACTTTATGCTTAACTTTTGGTTTAACCAAAGTATTTGCGTGTGCTGATGGAGGTGGAGAAGATTATTATTACTACAATCTTTTTTCGCAAACTTTAAGCGAAGCGCCTCAATATCAGCCATTTTTGATGACGTTGGATAATCCATATTATACGATGGATGCAAATCAAAAGAATGAGAATATTTTGGATTGGCAAAAAACGTTAGGAATTAGCTATCAGCAAGCGTTTGAGTTGGTTTTTAAAGTATCGAAACAAGAAATTGATTTGATGGTAAAGAATGGAAAATCGTCCAATACGAACTATAATTTTGCGACAACAGATTGGGTAAAAAAGAATAAGCAAAGTTTACTTTACTTGTCGTATGCCAAGTATTTAGAGCCTTATATGGCTTTTTATTATATCGATAATGGTGAATGGTCGTATGTAGATCGTCCAGAAAAAAATGTCAATAATCTAAACTATAGAAAAGTTCTTGAGGTTCTAAAGAAAAGTTGGAATGCAGAAACGGACAAAGAATTAAAAGTTCGTTACGGTTATCAATTGGTGCGTTTTGCGCATTATTTCCACGAATATAAAGACGCTATCAATTATTTTAATATGTATGTGGCGTCGCAAGGACTCAAAAATTCGATGTATTATTATGCGTTAGATCAAAAAGGTGGAGCGGAGCGTGCACTTGGAAATTATATTCAGGCGAATTATGACTTTTTCGAAGTTTTTTCTCATTCGAATGATCGAAAAATGAGTGCTTATCAATCGATGCGCGTGACAGAAGATTTGAATTATGAGAAAATGTTAGCCAATGCCAAAACGATTCAAGAAAAAAATGATTTGTATTTATTGATTGGTTATAATGATTTTTCGAATCCGTTAGCTCCTGCGAAAAAAATTATTGCGAATGATGTAAATGCGCCACAAGCGAGAATTTTATTTGCACGTTCTATTAATTTAATTGAACGCGAATATTTGCAACAAAATCCTGAAGATTATTATTGGAATTCTTCTCAAGAACGAAAAAAATATACAGATTTATATTTACCTGTAAAAACAAATGGCAATTATTACAGTAACCCCGAAGATTCAAAAGATGAAGTTCAGATTAATGAATTGATTGCTCTGGCAAAATCACAAGCGATAAAAGCTGACGACAAAGAATATTGGAAATTATCGGTGGCATATTTGAATTTATTGAACAAAAATTTTGCGGAAACAAAAACGTATTTAACCAAAGTAAATTCAACTTCGAAAGAATTTCAACAACAGAAAAAAGTGATTGAAATTTTATTAGAAATTTTCGAACAAAAGAAAATTACAGATAGTTTTGAGAATCAATTGATGCAAAAATATGCGTCGATTTTGAATTATGAATATCCAAAATTACCAGAAGATGTCTATGGTTATTCGGATGAAGATGATCAAAAAATGAACTTGAAAAATGTGATTTTAGATGTTTTAGCAAATCGATATTTTTTGCAAGGTGACAAAGGAAAAGCATTTTTGATTCATAATGAAATTACACAATTAGGTTCAAATCCAGATTGGGCGATTATCAATGATTTAGATAAATTGGATAAAAAATCGAATAAAACAGCTTTCGAAAAATATTTGATTAATGCAAAAGTAAAATCGAGTTCATGGGATTGGAGAACAAAAAAATCAAAAGAAATTCAGTTTAAATTATCAGATTATTTAGCCGATTTCAAAGGAACATTGTATTTAGGCGAAATGAAATTTGATTTGGCGAAAAAAGAATTTGAGAAGATTGATCAAAAATATCACACGTCAGAAAGTGCTTATTTTGTTTATGATTACGATTATACAACAGAAAAAGAAAGCAAAACTTGGGTAGAAAATCAGTTTGATGGTTATCATAATATTCCGAATAAAATCTTTGGATATAATAAGATTGAATGTTTTAATTGTGACGAAAATCAAGTGATCGCAACTCCTTATTTGAATGAATTTAAATTTATCAAACCAAAAATGTCAAAATTAGAATTGACAAATGCGATGATTGAATTGAATAAAATAGCAAAGAAGAATACCGAAGAAGCTGCAAAAGCGAATTATTTGTTGGGGAATTTCTTTTACAATACGACGACTTTAGGCTATTATCGTTATTTGTTGACATTTGATCGAAACAATGATAATGGACCAAAATTTAATAATTATGGTGATCAATATGAAGCGACAAGCAACTTCTTTTACAAAAGTTTCGGTTGGGGTGGAAACTACGTAGATAATTTTACGCCGTCAGAAAATTATTTGAAAAAAGCTTTTGATTCGACAAAAGACAAAGAAATGAAAGCGCAAATTTTATTTGCATTGTCTAAGAATGAACAAGGAAGATTTTATAATGCAAAAGATCCTGTGTTGAAACGTTTGTACGAAAATCAATATGACAACGAAGATAAAATTTTAGCGTTTAAAGTGGCAAATTATCGTTCTAATTTTAAAAATTTGAAACAATATTCGGACACGAAAACATATCAAGAAATAAAATCAAATTGTAAATATTTCGATTATTACACAAATAACTTTTAATAATTAAAACGCTTCTAATTTTAGGAGCGTTTTTTGTGATGTGATTTTTGACTAAAATAGATTATTATGAAATGTTTTGTAACTCAAGAACCAATTAATCGCTACGAAGCTGTAAAAGGAAAAGAAATTCAGCAAGAGATTTTTAAATTGATTGAGCAAGATTATCCAGCAATTACCGAAGAAGATTATGTTTCGATAAAAATATTGAACAAATATCGTCGTCAATTTTTTGCAAATTTGATTTCGCAAGAAAAAGGTGAAATGGAAAAATTGGATCAAGATGTAGTAGAAGCAATTCGTGATAATTCTATTCTTTCCGAAAATATAAAAGAAAATACATCAAAGCCATTGACAACAGGCGATAGAATCGCAGATAAAGTAGCGTCTTTTGGAGGAAGTTGGACATTTATTATTTCGTTTTTTATTTTCTTATTGGTTTGGATGTTTCTTAATTTTTGGATGTTGCACAACAAAGGTTTTGATCCCTATCCATTTATTTTACTCAATTTGATTTTGTCTTGTTTAGCAGCAATACAAGCTCCAATTATTATGATGAGTCAAAATCGTCAAGAAGATAAAGACCGTGATAGAGCCGAACATGATTATAAAATTAACTTGAAAGCTGAATTGGAAATAAAATTATTAAGCGAAAAAATAGATCATTTATTGGTTCATCAGAATAAGAAATTATTAGAAATACAGGAAATGCAAATCCAATATTTAGAGAATATCGAAAATCAAATTCTTCATACAAAAGATAAAAAAGAAAATAAAAAGGAAGAATAATGGATGATTTTATGTTTAAAGTGGTAAAAGACTTAATTATCTGAACTGAAACATTTCCATTTATTTTTCTTAAATTTGAACTTTGAAAAGTATAAACAAACAAAATAATCAAAATGTCAAAATCATTTGCTCAAATTCCTCACGCTGTTAACGAAGAGGTAAAATCATATGCTCCTGGAACACCAGAGCGTGCGCAATTATTAGACGCTTACAAAAAAATGTTTAACGAGGTAACTGAAGTTCCTCAATACATTGGTTCTGAAGAAATTTTTTCAGGAAATAAAAAAGAAATTCGTCCTCCACATGACCACCAAAAAGTTGTTGGTTATTTCCACGAAGGAACACAAGATGATGTAAGAAAAGCGATTGATACAGCTTTAGCTGCAAAAGAAGCTTGGGTTGCAATGCCTTGGGAAGATAGAGCGGCAATTTTCTTGAAAGCTGCAGATTTGATTGCTGGTCCTTACCGTGCAAAAATAAATGCTGCAACAATGATTGGTCAATCTAAAAATGCAATGCAAGCAGAAATTGATTCAGCTTGTGAGTTGATTGACTTTTTACGTTTCAATGTACAATACATGACAGAAATTTATGCAGATCAACCAATTTCTTCTCCTGGAATTTGGAATCGTGTAGATTATCGTCCATTAGAAGGATTTACTTTCGCAATTACTCCATTCAATTTTACTGCAATCGCTGGTAACTTACCATCTTGTATGGCTTTGATGGGGAACGTTGTAGTTTGGAAACCTTCTGATAAACAAACTTTAGCTGCTAAAGTAACAATGGAAGTGTTCAAAAAAGCTGGTTTACCAGATGGTGTAATCAACATGATCTTAACTGATGGAGCAGAAACTGCAAAAACAGTTTTAGAACACAAAGATTTCGCAGGTTTACACTTCACAGGTTCTACAAAAGTTTTCAATACTTTATGGAAACAAATTGGAGATAACATCAACAATTACAGAACTTATCCACGTATCGTAGGAGAAACAGGAGGAAAAGATTTCGTAATGGTTCACAAATCAGCTTGTCCAACAGAAGTTGCTGTAGGTTTAGTTCGTGGAGCATTTGAATACCAAGGACAAAAATGTTCTGCTGCTTCTCGTGCTTATATTCCATCTAACTTATGGAACGAAGTTGAGAAACAAATGAAAGAAATGTTAGCAACTGTTAGATTAGGATCTCCAGAGGATTTCTCTAATTTCATGACAGCGGTTATCGATAAAAACTCTTTCGAAAAATCTAAAGCATATATCGATCGTGCTCAAGCATCTTCTGAAGCTGAAGTTGTAATAGGTGGTACTTATGATGATTCAGTTGGGTATTTTGTTCAACCAACAGTTATCAAAGCAACGAACCCTAAATATGAATCAATGGTAGAAGAAATCTTCGGGCCTGTATTATCAGTTTATGTTTATGATGAAAATGAATTTGAAGCAACTTTAAAATTAGTTGACGAAACTTCTGCTTACGCATTAACAGGATCAATTTTCGCGAAAGATCGTGCTGCTGTAGAATTAGCTGCTAAAGCATTGAAAAATGCTTGTGGAAATTTCTACATCAATGATAAACCAACAGGTGCAGTTGTAGGTCAACAACCATTTGGTGGAGCGCGTGCTTCTGGTACAAATGATAAAGCAGGTTCTGCAATGAACTTGTTACGTTGGACTTCTGTTCAAACAATCAAAGAAACATTTGTTCCTGCAAAAGATTACAAATACCCATTCTTAGAAAAATAATATTTTCGAGATACAAAATTAGAATAAGCCTTACATTTGTAGGGCTTATTTTTTTGGTATGAATGATAATTCGGAAAAAGCAATCAAAGCTTCAATTTTTAGTATTGTAGGAAACGCTTCTTTGGCTGGAATTAAGTTTTTGGCTGGTTATTTTGGGAATTCTTACGCACTTATTGCAGATGCAATCGAGTCTTCGGCAGATGTTTTTTCTTCTATATTTGTTTTCTTTGGACTAAAGTATTCTGCAAAACCTGCAGATGAAAATCATCCTTATGGACACGGAAAAGCAGAAGCGTTAATCACATTTTTAGTGGTTACTTTCCTTATTGTTTCTGCGATTATCATTGCAAAAGAAAGTATTAACAATATTATTACACCACATCATCAGCCCAAACCATTTACCTTATTAGTTCTTGGAGGAATTATTTTATTCAAAGAATTATCGTTTCAGTATGTAATGCGAAAAAGTGTTGAAACCAATAGTTCTTCTCTAAAAGCAGATGCTTGGCATCATCGTTCGGACGCAATTACATCGTTAATGGCGTTTATCGGAATTTCGATTTCATTGGTAATGGGACCAGGTTGGGAGGCAGCAGATGATGTTGCAGCACTTTTTGCATCAAGTTTTATTTTATATAATGCGTACAAAATCCTTCGACCTGCGTTGGGAGAAATTATGGATGAGCAATTGTACGAAAATGAAATTGAACAAATTAGAGAAATCGCTTCGCATGTTCCGGGTGTTATGGCGACTGAAAAATGTAATGTGCGTAAGAATGGAATGAATTATTATGTCGATTTACATGCAATAGTCGATGGAACGATTTCGGTGGTGGAAGGACATAAAATTAGTCATGATCTGAAAGATGCTGTACAAGCTAAAATGCCACAAGTAAAAGATGTATTAGTGCATATAGAGCCTACTTTTGTCTCGGTTCGAGAATATTTTCGAACAAATCACATCGAAGATAAAAGAGTGGAGGAGTAAAAATAAATTATATTAAATAAAAAAAGAGAAGCAATTGCTTCTCTTTTTGATCTTTTAGTTGGTTAATAAAAAATCATAATATATATAAAAGGTCGATTTTAGAATAATTTGAAACCAATACCAGTACTGATTAACCAAGGATTAAGATCTACATCTGCTGGTACATAAACTTGTTTGTCTAAAGCTGCACCAACTGTAACGTCTGTGTTTAAGTATAATTTTTTAACATCTACGTTCCAGTATAATTTATCATTGATTTTGTAATCAAATCCTAATTGAAATCCGAAACCTACATTGTTTTTGTAATCTACACTAGTTACGGCTGCGTTTCTCCCTTTTCCTTGCCCTTGATCATAGAAGATTGTATAATTAATTCCAGCACCAACATAAGGTTTTAGGTTTTTGGTTGGATACAAATGATATTGTACATTAAGAGTTGGAGGTAACAGCATTACTCGTCCCAAATCTAAATTTCCTAATGCAGTATTTACCGCTACAACTTCGTGTTTAGATGTTCCTAAGATTAATTCGGCCGCGATATTTTTTGTAATATAATAGGTAAAGTCAATTTCTGGAATAAGATTGTTTGTAACTGCTACATTTCCACCTATTGCTTCTATTTTAGCATCTTCCATAGGAACTACACCAGTTGCTCTTACACGCATATGTAATTCACTAGCCTCTTGTCCAAATGAAATTGTTGATGCAAAGATTGCTCCTAATATTAATAGTCCTTTTTTCATAATGTTTATTTTATTTTTCGAAACAAAACTCGGATTAATTCATCCGAATTAAAATGTCAAATATCATTTCCGAAAATGACTTTAAACATTTGTTTTTTTTAAGGATATTATTAACTTAAACACGCTGATAGTCAATTATTTTTAATGAGTAAAAATAATCGTAAAAGAAAAACTTTTCACTTAATAGAAATTTATTACTTTTGGAGGAAAGTCATAAAAAAACAAAAAAACTCAAAAAAATGGATTTCTTAGAAAATGAAAATTTATCATTAATCGCGCAATCGGCAAGAGATTTTGCAAAACAATACATTCAACCGAATATAATGGAGTGGGATGAAGCTCAAACTTTTCCAGTTGAAGTTTTCAAAGAACTTGGAAAAATGGGATTCATGGGAATCGTTGTTCCAGAAGAATATGGAGGAAGTGGTTTGTCATATGATGAATATGTATCAATTGTAGATGAAATTTCACAAGTTGATCCTTCTATCGGTTTGTCTGTAGCGGCACATAATTCACTTTGTACAAATCATATTTTAGAATTCGGAAACGAAGAACAAAAACAACGTTGGTTACCAAAATTAGCAACAGCAGAATGGATTGGTGCTTGGGGATTAACAGAGCACAACACAGGATCTGATGCTGGAGGAATGTCTACAACAGCTGTAAAAGATGGTGATGAATGGGTGATTAATGGAGCAAAAAACTTTATTACACATGCAATTTCTGGTGATGTTGCGGTTGTGATGACAAGAACAGGAGAGAAAGGAGCTAAAAATAACGCGACAGCTTTTGTAATAGAAAAAGGAACGCCAGGTTTTACATCGGGTAAAAAAGAAAATAAATTAGGAATGCGTGCTTCGGAAACGGCAGAGTTAATCTTCGATAACGTACGTGTTTCGGATGTAAATCGTTTAGGAAATGTTGGTGATGGTTTCAAGCAAGCACTTAAGATTTTAGATGGTGGTCGTATCTCGATCGCAGCTTTATCTTTAGGAATTGCGAAAGGAGCTTATAAAGCAGCATTGAAATATGCACAAGAGCGTCATCAATTTGGAACTGCAATTGCAAATTTCCAAGCAATTAACTTTAAATTGGCTGAAATGATTACAGAAATCGAAGCTTCAGAATTATTAATTCGTAAAGCATCTTATTTAAAAAATCATAAAAAACCAATGACGACAGAAGGTGCAATGGCAAAATATTATGCATCGGAAGCGTGTGTTAAAATCTCGAATGAAGCAGTTCAAATATTTGGTGGATACGGATATACAAAAGATTTTCCAGTAGAGAAATTCTACCGTGATTCTAAGTTGTGTACAATCGGTGAAGGAACAACTGAGATCCAAAAATTAGTGATTGGAAGAAATATTTTGAAAGATTAATACAAAACGATTTGTTTAATTACTAAAGAGTTGTATATTTGCCATCTCAAAAAGAAATAGATAAAATTATGTTGATTATACCAGTAAAAGACGGAGAGTCAATCGAAAGAGCTCTAAAAAAATACAAAAGAAAATTTGATAAAACAGGTGTTGTACGTCAGTTAAGAGCACGTCAACAATTTACAAAACCTTCTGTTACAAATAGAATTAAGATGAGTAGAGCAATCTACAAACAAGCCTTAATCGAAAAGGAGGAAGCATAAATTGCCGTTTTAAACGATATAAAGAAATTAATTTCTGTTGACCTATTTGTTAAAGTTGTAACTTTGATGAATAGGTTTTTTTATGGAATTTATTCAACTATTCTTAGATTATTTAGCGCTCGAGAAAAACTATTCTACGCTAACAATTACTAGCTACAAAAGAGATTTGGACGATTTTGTTGAGTTCTATCAACAAGAAGAAAATTCGTCAGAAATACAACTTGCAACAAAAAAACATATTCGTGCATTTGTGATGCATTTATCAGAATTAGAAAAGTCTGAGAAAACAGTTAATCGCAAATTAAGCGCTTTACGAACGTTTTATAAATATTTGGTCAAAGAAAATCATCTTTCCATTAATCCAATCGAGCAAATTCATTCACTTAAACAAAATAAACAAGTTTTAGTACCTTTTACAGAAGCAGAATTGAATGATTTGTTGAATAATGATGAATTTTTCCCTGACACATTCGAAGGTTTACGTGATCGATTAATGATTGATGTAATGTATCAAACAGGAATTCGACGTGCCGAATTAATTGGTTTGAAAGAAAATGATATCGATCCGAATACACTTTCTATAAAAGTTCTTGGAAAAAGAAATAAAGAACGCATAATTCCTATTTCTACCTTTCTGTTAGAGGATTTGGCGAATTATAACACTAGAAAACATAACGAAATTACTTTACAATGTACGAATGTTTTTGTAACAGAAAAAGGAAAACCTTTGTACGATAATCTTGTTTATTCGAAAGTAAAATACTATCTTAGTCTTATAAGTGTAAAACATAAAAAAAGTCCTCATATGTTGAGGCATTCATTTGCGACTCATATGTTAGATTCAGGAGCAGATCTGAATGCAGTAAAAGATATTTTAGGGCATTCAAGTTTGTCATCGACTCAAATTTATACACATGGGAGTATAGAAAATTTAAAAAAAGTGTTTAACAAAGCTCACCCGCGTGAGAACAAAAAAGAGTAATTATGACAATTAACTTTCAAGCAGTAAACTTCAATACTAAACCAGGTTTAGAGGAGTATTTAGAGAAAAAATTAGAAAAATTAGAAACTTTGTCAGACAAAATCATTGCAGCGAATGTTTCTTTTAAATTAGAGAATACTGCAGAAAAAAATAACAAGACAGTTGATATTAAGTTAGAAGTACCAGGAGATGATATTGTTGTAAGTAAAACAGGACAATCTTTTGAAGAATGTATTGATTTAGCGGTAGATACATTAAAAAAATTAATTATCAGAAAAAAAGAAAAAATTAGCGAAAGATAAAAAATAGGGAATTGACTAAAAAAAGAACCTAAAAATTTGGTTAATTCAAAAAACAACGTAAATTTGCAGTCCGTTAAACAAACATATTTAACGGACTGTTCTTTTAAATAACGCTTTTAAAAACAAAAATGCCGATGTAGCTCAGCTGGCTAGAGCAGCTGATTTGTAATCAGCAGGTCGTGGGTTCGAGTCCCTCTATCGGCTCAAAGTTTTTAGAAGAACAAAAAAAGTAAGGCGGGGAGATACTCAAGCGGCCAACGAGGACGGACTGTAAATCCGTTGGGTAACCTTCGCAGGTTCGAATCCTGCTCTCCCCACAAATTTAATTTTTAAAATTTTTTGTGGTTTAGGATTTAATCTTTAGATTTGCAAAGCTTTTTAGAAGTGAATGCGGGAATAGCTCAATTGGTAGAGCGTCAGCCTTCCAAGCTGAATGTTGCGGGTTCGAGTCCCGTTTCCCGCTCAAATTCTGGTTCGTCCAGTATAGTTAATCTTTTAAGTAGTTGTTGAAACTCATTTAAACCAAGGTTAACGCGAGTCAAAAATTAATATCTTTATATAAATCAAAAAGTGTATTTTTACACTTGAAAATAATTTAAAGTTATTTTTTTAATTTAAGTATAACAATAGAAATTAATAAAAAGTAAAATGGCAAAGGAAACTTTCAACCGTAATAAGCCGCACTTAAATATTGGTACTATTGGTCACGTTGACCACGGTAAAACAACTTTGACTGCAGCGATTACTAAAGTATTAGCTGATGCTGGTTATTCAGAAGCAAAAGCTTTCGATCAAATCGATAATGCTCCAGAAGAAAAAGAGCGTGGTATTACAATTAATACATCTCACGTAGAGTATGAAACTGCTAACCGTCACTACGCACACGTTGACTGTCCAGGTCACGCGGATTACGTAAAAAACATGGTTACAGGAGCTGCTCAAATGGATGGTGGTATCTTAGTAGTAGCTGCTACTGATGGTCCAATGCCTCAAACTCGTGAGCACATCTTATTATGTCGCCAAGTAAACGTTCCTCGTATCGTTGTTTTCTTAAACAAAGTTGATATGGTTGACGATGCTGAGTTATTAGAGTTAGTAGAAATGGAAGTAAGAGATTTATTATCTTCTTACGAATATGACGGAGATAACACTCCAGTTATCCAAGGATCTGCTTTAGGTGCATTAAACGGTGAGCCTCAATGGGTTGAAACTGTATTGAACTTAATGAACAATGTTGATGAGTGGATTGAGCAACCAGTTCGTGATCAAGATAAACCGTTCTTAATGCCAGTAGAGGATGTATTCTCTATTACAGGTCGTGGTACTGTTGCTACAGGACGTATCGAGGCTGGTGTAATTAACTCTGGGGATCCAGTTGACATCGTTGGTATGGGAGAAGAAAAATTAACTTCTACTGTAACAGGTGTTGAAATGTTCCGTAAAATCTTAGATAGAGGTGAAGCTGGTGATAACGTAGGTTTATTATTACGTGGTGTTGATAAAACTGACATCCGTCGTGGTATGGTTATCGCAAAACAAGGATCTGTTAAACCACACAAAAAATTCAAAGCTGAGGTTTATATCTTAACTAAAGAAGAAGGTGGTCGTCACACTCCATTCCACAACCGTTACCGTCCACAGTTCTACGTACGTACAACTGACGTAACAGGGGAAATCAACTTACCAGAAGGAGTTGAGATGGTTTTACCAGGAGATAACTTAACTATTACAGTTGAATTATTACAACCAATCGCATTAAACGAAGGTTTACGTTTCGCAATCCGTGAAGGTGGACGTACAGTTGGTGCTGGTCAGGTAACTGAAATTTTAGACTAATTAGTCAAAATATAATATAGAAGATGTGGTAATCTTCAATGATTACCACTCTTTTTATCTACGGGCATAGTTCAATGGTAGAATAGCGGTCTCCAAAACCGTTGATCAGGGTTCGAATCCTTGTGCCCGTGCTAAATGAAAACGATATGAAAGTCGTACAATATTTTAAAGATTCCTTTGTAGAATTTAAAGATCATGTTACATGGCCATCATTCTCAGATCTACAAAGAGACACAATTATTGTTGCAATAGCTACAGTTTTGTTAGCTATATTTTTATATGCGGTAGATACATTATTCACACAAGTGCTTAACTTTATCTACGGCGCTTTTTAGTTTGTAAAATATCCCGTTTAGTAATTAGAATCATGAGTGAAAAGAAATGGTATGTAATCAAGACTGTAGCTGGACAAGAGCTGAAAGTTAAGGATTATATTGAAAGAGAAATTCAGTACCAAAATTTGAATGATTATGTAGGACAAATTGTTGTTCCTATGGAAAAAGTGATTCAAATCCGTAACGGTAAAAAATATCAAAAGGAAAAAGTACACTTTCCTGGTTACATCATGATAGAAGCCGAACTTGTAGGGGAAATTCCTCACATGGTAAAGAATACATCAGGTGTAATTAGCTTTTTGAGTGCAACGAAAGGAGGTGATCCTGTACCAATGAGACAATCGGAAGTTAACCGAATGTTAGGTAAAGTTGACGAATTAGCAGAAAACGTTGATACAAACTTAGGAATATCTTACATCGTAGGAGAAACTGTAAAAGTAATCGACGGACCATTCAATGGGTTCAACGGAACAGTTGAAAAAATCATTGAAGATAAACGTAAACTTGAAGTGATGGTTTTAATCTTCGGACGTAAAACACCACTAGAGTTAAGTTTTAACCAAGTTGAAAAGATTGCATAATCAATCTATCAACAAATTAAAAGTAGAAATTTAGGCTGCTTCCACATAACGCTTAATTTTAAGAATTAAAAAAATGGCAAAAAAAATTGAAAAAGTTGTAAAACTTCAAGTTAAAGGAGGACAAGCAAATCCTTCACCACCAGTAGGGCCAGCTTTAGGTGCTGCAGGTGTTAACATCATGGAGTTTTGTAAACAATTTAATGGACGTACACAAGAAAAACAAGGTGCAGTGTTACCAGTTGTTATTACTGTGTATCAAGACAAATCATTCGATTTCGTAATTAAAACTCCACCAGCTGCTATTCAGTTAATGGAAGCTGCGAAATTGAAAAAAGCTTCAGGTGTACCTAACCGTCAAAAAGTTGGTACTGTTACTTGGGATCAAGTTAGAGCTATTGCTGAAGACAAATTAGCGGACATGAACTGTTTTACTGTTGAATCTGCTATGAAAATGGTTGCTGGAACTGCACGTTCTATGGGTATAACTGTAAAAGGTGGGCAAGCTCCAGAATAATTAAAACATTTTAGGAAATGGCAAAGTTAACAAAAAGACAAAAAGAAGTATTAGCTAAAGTAGAAAAAAACAAACTTTACTCTATTGATGAAGCATCATCATTAGTAAAGGAAGTTAACTACGCTAAGTTTGATGCTTCTGTAGATATAGCAGTTCGTTTAGGTGTAGATCCTAAGAAAGCTAACCAAATGGTTCGTGGTGTAGTTTCATTACCACACGGAACAGGTAAAGATGTAAAAGTATTAGCATTAGTTACTCCAGACAAAGAAGCAGAAGCTAAAGCAGCAGGTGCAGACTATGTAGGATTAGACGAATACTTACAAAAAATTAAAGAAGGTTGGACAGATGTTGACGTTATCGTTACTATGCCAGCAGTTATGGGTAAATTAGGGCCATTAGGACGTGTTTTAGGACCTCGTGGATTAATGCCTAACCCAAAATCAGGTACTGTAACTTTAGAAGTTGGTAAAGCTGTTTCTGAAGTGAAAGCAGGTAAAATCGACTTCAAAGTAGACCGTTACGGAATCATCCACGCTGCAGTTGGTAAAGTATCTTTCGATGCTGATAAAATTAAAGAAAATGCGAATGAATTAATTCAAACTTTAATTAAATTAAAACCAACAGCTGCTAAAGGAACATATGTAAAAAGCATCACGCTTTCTACAACTCAATCTGTAGGTGTATCAGTAGATCCAAAAAGTGTAAACGCTTAAAATTAGTAGATTATGGCAATGACAAAACAAGATAAAGCAAATATGATAGATGAATTGCAAGCTGTATTAGCAGAAGCAAAAATCATCTACTTAGCAGATATCGACGGATTAAACGCTGTTAATACTACTGAATTAAGAAGAGCTTGCTACAAAAGCAATGTATCTTTACGCGTAGTAAAAAACACTTTATTAAAGAAAGCTATGGAGCAAATCGAAGACAAAAACTTCGAAGAGCTTTACGGATCTTTAAAAGGAAATACAGCATTAATGACTGCTGAAGTTGGTAACGCACCAGCCAAAGTAATCGATACTTTCAGAAAAAAATCTGAAAAACCTATTTTAAAAGGAGCTTGGATTGAAGATAATACATTCGTAGGTGATGACAAATTACCACAATTAGTAGCATTGAAATCTCGCGAAGAATTAATCGCAGACATCATCATGTTACTTCAATCTCCAATCAAAACTGTTGTTTCTCAATTAGAGAACAAAGAGGCTGCAAAAGCAGAAGAAGGAGCTTCAGAAGAATAAGACACACTCATATCAAATAAAAGTTTAAAAAACAAAAAGCATTAAAATGGCAGATTTAAAAAAATTAGCTGAAGAGTTAGTAAACTTAACAGTATTAGAAGTTAATGAATTATCTACAATCTTAAAAGATGAATACGGAATCGAACCAGCTGCTGCTGCTGTAGTTGTTGCTGCAGGTGGAGCAGGTGAAGCTGCTGAAGAGCAATCAGAATTCGACGTAATCTTAAAAGAAGCAGGTGCATCTAAATTAGCAGTTGTTAAATTAGTTAAAGAATTAACTGGAAAAGGATTAAAAGAAGCTAAAGATTTAGTAGATTCAACTCCAGCAACAGTTAAAGAAGCAGTTTCTAAAGACGAAGCTGAAGCTTTAAAGAAACAGCTAGAAGAAGCTGGTGCAGTAGTAGAATTGAAGTAATTTTTATTACTCAAAAATATAGGTTTGGACCTAACACAGGACGTGTTAGGTCTAAACCTTTTTACGCATAAAGTCATTATATAAACCAAAATTCATTCGAAATTGGCCACTAAAGCAACATTAAGCAACTCGACTGAGAAAAAAGAAAGATTGAACTTCTCTTCTGCAAAAGCAGTCGCTCAGTTCCCAGATTTCCTTGACATTCAGATCAAATCGTTTGAAGATTTTTTCCAGTTGGAAACAAGACCTGACCAACGAAAAAATGAAGGTCTTTACCGAACATTTGCTGAGAATTTTCCAATTACGGATACTCGCAATCAGTTTGTTTTAGAATTCTTAGATTATTTCGTAGATCCACCACGTTACACAATTGATGAGTGTATCGAAAGAGGATTAACGTACAGCGTACCATTGAAAGCTCGTCTTAAATTGTACTGTACGGACGAAGAACACGAAGATTTCGAAACTGTAGTGCAAGACGTATACTTAGGAACAATTCCTTATATGTCTCCTTCAGGATCATTCATTATTAATGGTGCAGAGCGTGTTATTGTATCTCAATTACACCGTTCTCCTGGGGTATTCTTCGGACAATCTTTCCACGCGAATGGTACAAAATTGTACTCATCTCGTATCATTCCTTTCAAAGGATCTTGGATTGAGTTCGCAACAGACATCAACAGCGTAATGTACGCTTACATCGATCGTAAGAAAAAGTTACCATTAACTACCTTATTACGTGCTATCGGATACGAAAGAGATAAAGATATCTTAGAAATTTTCGACTTAGCAGAAGAAGTAAAAGTTAATAAAGCTAATTTAAAGAAAGTTGTAGGTCGTAAACTTGCTGCACGTGTATTAAATACATGGCACGAGGATTTCGTAGATGAAGATACAGGAGAAGTTGTATCTATCGAGCGTAATGAAATTATCTTAGACCGTGAAACAATCTTAGAGAAAGATCACATCGATCAAATCGTAGATTCTGGTGTTAAGACGATTTTATTACACAAAGAAGACATCAATTCTGCTGATTATGGAATTATCCATAATACTTTACAAAAAGACCCTACTAATACTGAAAAAGAGGCAGTAGAGTATATCTATAGACAATTACGTAACGCTGAGCCACCAGATGAGGAAACAGCAAGAGGAATTATTGACAAATTATTCTTCTCTGATCAACGTTATTCATTAGGTGAAGTAGGTCGTTACAGATTAAATAAAAAATTAGGCTTAAGCATTAGCGAGGACGTACAAGTATTGACTCGTGAAGATATCATTTCGATTATTAAATACTTAATCGAATTAATCAACTCTAAAGCAGAGGTGGATGATATCGACCACTTATCTAACCGTCGTGTAAGAACGGTAGGTGAGCAAATGGCTAGCCAATTCGGAGTAGGTTTAGCTCGTATGGCTAGAACTATCCGTGAAAGAATGAATGTTCGTGACAACGAGGTGTTTACACCAATCGATTTGATTAATGCTAAAACATTATCATCTGTTATCAACTCATTCTTCGGAACGAACCAGTTATCTCAGTTCATGGACCAAACAAATCCATTATCAGAGATTACACACAAACGTCGTTTATCAGCATTAGGACCTGGAGGTTTATCAAGAGAAAGAGCGGGATTCGAGGTACGTGACGTACACCACACTCATTACGGACGTTTATGTCCAATTGAAACTCCTGAGGGACCAAACATTGGTTTGATTTCGTCATTATGTGTATTCGCTAAAGTTAATAACTTAGGGTTCATCGAAACACCGTACAGAAAAGTAGAAGATGGAAAAGTGGACGTCGAATCAGCACCAATCTATTTAACTGCGGAAGAGGAGGAATCAAAAGTAATTGCTCAAGCCAATATCGACATGACAGACGATGGTACTATTGCTACTGAACGTGTAACTGCTCGTGAAGATGGGGATTTCCCTGTTGTAACGCCAGCAGAAGTTGATTTAATTGACGTTGCACCTAACCAGATTGCATCTATCTCAGCATCATTAATTCCTTTCTTGGAGCATGATGACGCCAACCGTGCGTTAATGGGATCGAACATGATGCGTCAGGCAGTTCCATTATTAAAACCTCAAGCACCAATTGTAGGTACTGGATTAGAAAAACAAGTTGCAAAAGATTCAAGAATCTTAGTAAATGCAGAACGTGAAGGTACAGTAACTTATGTTGATGCTGACATTATAACAATTAAATATGATCGCTCAGAAGACGAAGAATTAGTAAGCTTCGATACTGCTGAGAAAACATATAATTTAACAAAATTCAGAAAAACGAATCAAGGAACTACAATTACGTTGAAACCAATTGTAAAAGTTGGTGATCGTGTAGAGAAAGGACAAGTTTTATCTGAAGGTTATGCAACAGAAGGAGGAGAATTAGCAATTGGTCGTAACATGGTTGTTGCCTTTATGCCTTGGCAAGGATACAACTTCGAGGATGCCATTGTAATCTCTGAGAAAGCTGTTCGCGAAGACTGGTTTACATCTATCCACATCGATGAGTATTCATTAGATGTACGTGATACAAAATTAGGTATGGAAGAATTAACTTCAGACATTCCTAACGTTTCGGAAGAGGCTACAAAAGACTTAGACGAAAACGGTATGATCCGTATTGGAGCAGAAGTAAAACCTGGTGATATCTTGATTGGTAAGATTACTCCAAAAGGAGAATCTGATCCAACTCCAGAAGAAAAATTATTACGTGCGATCTTTGGTGACAAAGCAGGTGATGTAAAAGATGCTTCTCTTAAAGCCTCTCCATCATTACGTGGTGTTGTTATCGACAAAAAATTATTCTCACGTAGTATTAAGGATAAACGTAAACGTTCTCAAGACAAAGCTATTATTGATAGTGTAGAAGCTGAGTACGACGTTAAATTCAACGAATTAAGAGAGATTTTATTAGAGAAATTATACGTTTTATTAAACGGAAAAACTTCTCAAGGTATTTACAACGACTTGAACGAAGAAGTAATCAAGAAAGGTGTAAAATACACACAAAAAATCTTATCTAATGTTGAAGATTTCTTAAATTTAACTGGAGCAGAGTCTCTTTGGACAACAGACGAGGATAAGAACGAATTAGTAAAAGAATTGTTACATAATTACAAAATTAAGTACAATGATTTACAAGGAGCACTTAACCGCGAAAGATTTACAATCTCTGTTGGAGACGAGTTACCTGCAGGTATCGTTAAATTAGCAAAAATCTACATTGCGAAAAAACGTAAACTAAGAGTAGGGGATAAAATGGCAGGACGTCACGGTAACAAAGGTATTGTTGCACGTATCGTTCGCGACGAAGATATGCCTTTCTTAGAAGACGGAACGCCAGTAAATATCGTACTTAATCCACTTGGGGTACCATCTCGTATGAATATCGGTCAGATTTATGAAACGGTATTAGGATGGGCTGGACTTAAAATGGGTCAAAAATTTGCTACACCTATCTTCGATGGTGCTGAAATCGCTGATATCGATCGCATCACAGAAGAAGCAGGTATTCCAAAACACGGTACAACATATTTATATGACGGTAATACTGGAGAACGTTTTGATCAAAAAGCTACTGTAGGGGTGATTTACATGTTGAAATTAGGACACATGGTTGACGACAAAATGCACGCGCGTTCTATCGGACCATACTCATTAATTACTCAACAACCATTAGGAGGTAAAGCACAATTCGGTGGACAACGTTTCGGAGAGATGGAGGTTTGGGCATTAGAAGCATTCGGTGCATCTAATATCTTACGCGAAATCTTAACAGTTAAGTCGGATGACGTAATTGGACGTGCGAAAACTTACGAAGCAATCGTAAAAGGAGAGCCAATGCCAGAACCTGGTATTCCAGAATCATTTAACGTATTGTTACATGAATTACAAGGTCTTGGATTAGACATAAACTTGGAAGAATAATAGGGCAACCTATTATTCTACCTTTTTCGTTATAATAATATAATTGTTAGATACATTTCTATATGTCAACAAAAAATAAAACAAGTCAATTCTCAAAAATCCGTATCGGGTTAGCTTCTCCAGAATCGATTCTTCAAGAATCTAAAGGTGAAGTTTTAAAACCTGAAACGATTAACTATAGAACGCACAAACCAGAGCGTGACGGGTTATTCTGTGAGCGTATCTTTGGACCTGTAAAAGATTACGAATGTGCCTGCGGAAAATATAAAAGAATCCGTTATAAAGGTATCGTTTGTGACCGCTGTGGGGTTGAAGTTACTGAAAAGAAAGTTCGTCGTGAGCGTATTGGACACATCAATCTTGTTGTGCCAATTGCACATATTTGGTATTTCCGTTCATTACCAAACAAAATTGGTTACATCTTAGGATTACCATCTAAGAAATTAGACATGGTAATTTACTATGAAAGATATGTAGTGATTCAACCAGGTATCGCAAAAGGACCAGAAGGTGAAGAATTAAATAGATTAGATTTCTTATCAGAAGAAGAGTATTTAGATATCTTAGAAACTCTTCCAATCGAGAATCAATATCTAGAAGATACAGATCCTAATAAATTCGTTGCGAAAATGGGTGCTGAAGCATTAGAAGACCTATTATCTCGTATCAATTTAGATGAGTTATCTTACGAATTAAGACACAAAGCACACAACGAAACTTCTAAACAACGTCGTACAGAAGCGTTAAAACGTTTACAAGTTGTTGAGTCGTTACGTGAGTCAAATATGCACCACGTAAACCGTCCAGAATGGATGGTAATGCGCGTTATTCCGGTTATTCCACCAGAATTACGTCCGTTAGTTCCATTAGATGGTGGTCGTTTTGCAACATCAGATTTAAATGATTTATATCGTCGTGTAATTATCCGTAACAATCGTTTGAAACGATTAATGGAAATCAAAGCGCCAGAAGTAATCTTACGTAATGAAAAACGTATGTTACAAGAAGCGGTTGATTCATTATTTGATAACACGCGTAAAGCATCTGCTGTAAAAGCTGATGGTAACCGTCCGTTAAAATCATTATCTGATTCATTAAAAGGTAAACAAGGTCGTTTCCGTCAAAACTTATTAGGTAAACGTGTAGATTATTCTGCTCGTTCTGTAATTGTTGTTGGACCAACACTTAAATTACACGAATGTGGTTTACCAAAAGATATGGCAGCTGAATTATACAAACCATTCGTAGTTCGTAAATTAATCGAGCGTGGAATTGTAAAAACAGTTAAATCGGCTAAGAAAATTATCGATAGAAAAGAGCCAGTTGTTTGGGATATTTTAGAAAATGTAATCAAAGGTCATCCAGTTTTATTAAACCGTGCCCCTACGTTACACCGTTTAGGTATCCAAGCATTCCAACCGAAATTAATCGAAGGTAAAGCAATTCGTTTACACCCATTAGTGTGTACTGCCTTCAATGCCGATTTCGATGGTGACCAGATGGCTGTTCACTTACCATTAGGACCAGAAGCTGTTTTAGAAGCACAATTATTAATGTTGGCTTCTCAAAATATTTTGAATCCTGCAAATGGTTCTCCAATTACTGTACCTTCTCAGGATATGGTTTTAGGTCTTTACTACATGACGAAAATTCGTCGCACAGACCACCAATTTACAGTAAAAGGAGAAGGATTAACTTTCTATTCAGATGAAGAAGTTCAAATTGCATACAACGAAGGAGCTGTTGACTTAAACGCGCCAATTCGTGTAAAAGGAACAATTCGTGTAGGAGAGGAGTTGATAGAAAATCAATTAATCGAAACTTCTGTAGGACGTGTGTTATTCAACCAAATCGTTCCGAAACAAGTAGGTTATATTAATGAAGTATTAACGAAAAAATCGTTACGTACAATTATTAATAAAATTATCAAGATTACAGATTTCCCTACAACGGCTGCTTTCTTAGATGATATGAAACAATTAGGATACCGTAATGCCTTCGAGGGTGGTTTATCATTCTCATTAGGAGATATCTTAATCCCAGAACAAAAGAAAGACCTTATCTCAGGTGCGATCAACCAAGTTGAGAACATTAAGATGAACTATAACATGGGTCTTATTACAAATAACGAACGTTACAACCAAGTTATTGATGTTTGGACAACAACAAACGCGACATTAACAGAAATTGTAATGAAACGTATGACAGAAGATCAACAAGGATTTAACTCTGTATTCATGATGCTTGATTCTGGAGCACGTGGATCTAAAGAGCAAATTCGTCAGTTATCAGGTATGCGTGGATTGATGGCTAAACCTCAAAAAGCTGGTTCTACTGGTGGGGATATCATCGAAAACCCAATTATCTCTAACTTCCGTGAAGGTCTGTCTATCTTAGAGTACTTTATTTCTTCGCACGGTGCGCGTAAAGGTCTTGCCGATACTGCCTTAAAAACTGCCGATGCTGGATACTTGACTCGTCGTTTAGTTGACGTTGCGCAAGACGTTATCGTAATGCACGAAGATTGTGGTACATTAAGAGGTTTAGAAGTATCTGCACTTAAGAAAAAAGAAGAAATCATCGAAAGTTTATCTTCTCGTGTATTAGGTCGTACTTCATTAAATGATATTTACAACCCAGATAATGGTGAATTAATCATTTCTGCTGGTAACATTATTACAGAAGATATTGGTGATGCCTTAGAAGCAGCTGGTATTGAAAATGTAGAAGTTCGTTCTCCATTAACATGTGAAGCAAAAACTGGAATTTGTGCTAAATGTTACGGACGCAACTTAGCTACAGGTAAAGGTGTTCAGAAAGGTGAATCAGTTGGTGTAGTTGCTGCGCAATCTATTGGTGAGCCTGGTACACAGTTAACATTACGTACTTTCCACGTTGGGGGTACTGCGGGTAACGTTTCTGAGCAAAATACAATTAATGCTAAAGTTGATGGTACAATTGAGTTTGATGACTTACGTACTGTTGAATCGACAGATGATGCAGGTAACAAAGTAGATACAGTTGTTTCTCGTTCTACAGAGATGAAAGTAATTGACGATTTAGGAAACGTTCGTCAACAAACTAACATCGCTTATGGTACTATCTTATCTGTTAAAAACGGAGCTAAAGTTCAAAAAGGTCAAGAGATTGCAAGTTGGGACCCTTATAACGGGGTAATCATCGCAGAATCTACTGGTAAAATCGAATACGAACAATTAGAGCAAGGGGTAACTTTCCAAATTGAAATCGATGAGCAAACAGGATTCCAAGAAAAAGTTATTTCTGAATCACGTAATAAAAAATTAGTTCCAGCGTTAAGAGTTATCACGATTGATGGTGAAGAAAAAACATATAACTTACCAGTAGGTGCACACTTAATGGTAAATGATGGTGAAAAAATTAATGCAGGTAAAATCTTAGTTAAGATTCCTCGTAAGTCAGCTAAATCTGGCGATATTACAGGAGGTTTACCTCGTATTACAGAGTTGTTAGAGGCTCGTAATCCATCTAATCCAGCAGTTGTTTGTGAAATGGATGGAGTTGTTTCTTTTGGTAAAATAAAACGTGGTAACCGTGAAATCATCGTTGAATCTAAAAATGGTGAAATCCGTCGTTACTTAGTTAAATTATCAGCACAGATCTTAGTTCAAGAAAATGACTTCGTACGTGCAGGTGAGCCTTTATCAGATGGAGCAATTACACCAGAAGATATTTTAAGAATCTTAGGGCCAACAGCGGTTCAAGAATACTTAGTAAACGAGATTCAAGATGTATACCGTTTACAAGGGGTAAAAATTGATGACAAACACTTCGAAATTATCGTACGTCAAATGTTACGTAAAGTTCGTATTGTAGACTCAGGAGATTCAAGATTCTTAGAAGATAGTTTAGAGCACAAAGACGATTTCATGCAAGAAAACGATCGTTTATTTGGAATGAAAGTCGTAGAAGATGCTGGTGATTCTGACACATTAAGTCCAGGACAAATCATCACAGTTCGCGAATTACGTGACGAAAACTCTAAATTAAAACGTGAAGACAAAAACTTAGTGACAGCTCGTGAGGCTTTACCTGCAACAGCAGAAGCCGTTTTACAAGGTATTACAAGAGCATCTTTACAAACTAAATCTTTCATGTCTGCGGCATCGTTCCAGGAAACTACAAAAGTTCTTAACGAAGCAGCTGTAGCTGGTAAAGTAGACGGTTTAGTAGGATTAAAAGAAAACGTTATTGTTGGACACTTAATTCCTGCCGGAACTGGATTAAAAGAGTATCAAAACATCATCGTAGGATCTAACCGTGAATACGAGGAATTAATAAACGCAAAACAAGAATTATAATGTCAGAAAATCAACAAAACGAAGGATTAAACATTGAGTTAAACGAATTAGTAGCTCAAGGTGTTTATGCTACAGGAGCAATCATCAACCACTCACCATCTGAGTTCGTTGTAGATTTCGTTCAATTTTTACCAGGTGCTAGACCATCAGTAAAATCAAGAATTATTTTGTCTCCATTACAAGCAAAACAATTATCTCAATCGTTAGCAGAAAACGTAACTAACTTTGAGAAAAGCTTTGGTGAAATCAAAGAACCTCAAGTAAACAACGGTACTGCAACTTACGAAGCTTAAGAATCATTCTTAATATTTCAAAAAGTCCCTCAATCTTAGATTGGGGGATTTTTTTATGCAATCAAAACTATCAAATCATTAAAAATAATCTTATAAATGTTAGATCAATTATTAAATTGATAATTATTTATGATATTAATGCGAATAATTTAAAAATAAAATACATTAATCTTTTTAACAGTATTTTTTTGAATCGAAAAAATGTTTAGATTTGTATTTAGCAAATAACACAAGAATGTCTGACTATAAATTAATTCTACCTTCTATGGGAGAAGGTGTAATGGAAGCTACTGTAACAAATTGGATCAAAAATATTGGCGATTCGATTAGTGAAGATGAATCGGTTGTAGAAATCGCAACAGATAAAGTAGATTCTGATGTTCCTTCGCCAGTTGCAGGAGTTTTAAAAGAAATCTTAGTTCCAGTAGACAAAATTGCAAAAGTAGGTGAGCCTATCGCAATTTTGTCTGTTGATAGAGTTGTAGAACAAGCTGATTCGGTAGAAGAAGTAGATACAAATAGCGATCAGGAAATTGCTGATGCAGCAAAATCTATCGAAGCTGAAGTTGCAACAATCAAAACTGAAACGCTTATTACTTCGTCAGATGATAAATTTTATTCTCCTTTAGTAAAATCTATTGCGAAAGAAGAAGGTGTTTCTCAGGCTGAGTTAGATCAAATTTTAGGTTCAGGAAAAGACGGACGTGTAACGAAAGATGATATTTTGGATTTCGTTAAAAATAGAGGAAATCAACCAGCGAAAACAGTTGTTACGACTTCTGTTGCTGCACCAGTTGCTCAACCTCAAGCACCGCAAGTGCAATCTGCGCCAATTTCTGTTGGTGAAGGAGACGAAATTATCGAAATGGATAGAATGCGTAAAATTATTGCGCAAAATATGCTACAAGCAAAACAAATTGCTCCTCACGTAACGTCTTTCGTAGAAGTTGATATGACGAATATTGTGTTGTGGAGAGATAAAAATAAAAATGAATTTCAGAAAAAACATGGTGAGAAAATTACCTTCATGCCAATTTTTATCGAAGCTGTAGCAAAAGCAATTCAAGATTTCCCAATGATTAATGCTTCGGTTGATGGAGATAAAATTATTAAGAAGAAAAATATCAATATTGGAATGGCGGCTGCTTTACCAAGTGGAAATTTAATTGTTCCAGTTATCAAAAATGCAGATCAATTTAATTTAGCGGGGTTAGCTTCTCAGGTTAATGATTTAGCAAATCGTGCGCGTAATAATAAATTGAAACCAGCAGAAATACAGGGAGGAACGTATACAATTACAAATATTGGTTCTTTCGGAAATACATTAGGAACGCCAATTATTCCTCAACCTCAAGTAGCTATTTTGGCTGTTGGTGCAATTGTGAAAAAACCTGCTGTTATCGAAACTCCGCAAGGAGATATGATTGCAATTCGTCATAAAATGTACTTATCTCATGCTTACGATCACCGTGTTGTGGATGGAGCTTTAGGAGGTATGTTTGTAAAACGTGTTGCCGAATATCTAGAGGCTTTCGATATGAATACGCCTGTGTAAGAGTAAAATAATACTAGATATAAAAAATCCAACTAATTTTAGTTGGATTTTTTTCGTTTAAATTTATAAGTAAGCATTACACCGCCTTTGTAAAGCAGCCACTCCCCACTTTTATTAAATGATTGCGCAGAATCATATCGTCCCAAATTAGGAGAATCTTCTTTATAATATCCTTTGTAATTTCCTTGAGAGTGTCCTCCACCAACAAAAACATCTAATCCCCAATGTTCGTTAATTTTTACTTGATAACCTATTGTAGCTCCTGTTAAGATTGCTACTCCACGTTGATATTTATCAGTGTTCCAATAATTCCATTTTTGAATATCAAAGAAACCAACTCCAATGTTTGGACCTATATAAAATTTACTAAAAGATTTATCAAAGTAATATCTACCTTCACCAAAAGCCATATACATTTGTAAATGATTACCTGCAAATGATTTCCAAGGAGAGATAAAACCGTCAGCTTGTAAAGTTATTCTATCTGTGATTGCATGTTCAACACCAAGATTTACCATTGCAAGTGGCATTGTTAACGCATTAACTTTTATTTGTGTTTCTCCTTTTTGAGCAAAGATTGTGGCGGGAAATAACAACCAAATTAATTTATTCATTCGTAATTTTTATCAGTTTGCGAAGCTAAGGTAAAAAAAAAGGTTTATTTAGATATTAATTCAAGCTTTTTTATAACTTTACTTAACATTTAATATATTATGGCACCAATCATATCAATCCTAATAATATTTTTGATTTTCGGAATTTTTGTTTCGATATTCTTTGTTATTGCCGTATCTGATGCGAAAGTCAGAGAGAAAAATGAACAACATACGCTGAAAAGTTTACCAGATCAGGTAGATCTAAAGGCTGTTGTACGTTATAATATTGGGCGTCCGCAAGGTAGATTTCTTAAAATGAAATCTTTTCAAGGAAGTGGTGTGTTGTATGCGCAAGGAGAACAATTAATCTTCAAAGATATTTTGGGTAATGAAGATCATATTTTTGATTTGAAAACATGCAAATTATCTTGGGTTGAGAACAAAATAAATGGGATTACAAATGCTTTTAAAGTAGCAGATCACGAAGCTATCATCTTCTTTTATATTGATAAAGGTGTCTTTATTTTTAATGCAATTGAAGAAAATGCGTCGACTTCAGATTTATATATTCGTTTGAAAGAATTGCGTAAAAGTATTAGAAATGCTAAAAAAGCTGAGTCGGCAAGTGAATAGTTAATCCAGCTCGGAAACCGCTCATATCTTTAAAATCCTTATTTTCTCTAAACTCGAAAGAATAGCCAGCATTTAACTCTACAATGCTCAAAACTGCGATACCAGCTTTTGGAGTAATTGTCCACGGAGAAACTTCAGTACGGATAACATAAAAAGCAGAGTTAAAGTTAGAGCTATATGGATCACCAGTATTGTTGCGAAAATTGAACATATATCCAGCTCCAACTTCTGGAATTACACGAAATTTGTCTTTCATATAACCCAAATTAGCATTGGCGCTAAACGTCAAAATATTGTTATTATCTTGTACTAAGAACAAATCTGTTCCAACTTTTCCGTAATTTCCGTTCCAATATTCATAACCAAGATTAATTGTAAAATAATCGGATAAATTTTGTTGTGCTTTCGCTTGAAAACTAATGATAAAAACAAAGATTGCGATGAACTTTTTCATGTGATAAAATTAATGAATTATTTAGCTTTCTCCCAAAAAATAAATTTTCATCATCATTAATGATTTTTTATTTCAAATTGAGAGGTATATTTACTCCAATTGAAAATTGAAAACCTTTGATAGGTTTAAAACTATCTTTTTTATTAATCTTAAAACCATATCCAAAACCAAAATCTACAAAAGAAGCTAATGAAATACCAGCTTTTGGAGTAATTGTATAAGGTGTAAATTCACTTTCTACAAATGGAAAAATATACATCAACTGGCTCGCGGTAACATATCCTGTAATGCCAACTTCAGGAATTACGTGAAAATTATCTCGCATATATCCCATATTAGCATTTGAGTCTAATTTAAAATCAACCATATTATCACCTAAGCCGAAAAGAAAAAATAAACCTGCTTTACCAAAGTTTCCAGATTGATTAGAGTAGCTTAAGGTTGGTCCCCATAGAACTTCTTGTTAATAAGAAAAAGAACTAAACAAAAGAAAGAGTGAAAGAATAATTTTTTTAATAAATATGGGATAGTTTTTCGTTAAACAAATATAATGTAAAGATAAATAGCTACAACTTATCTTGTTGTAGCTATTTATAATGATTTATTAAAATTTAAAATCTACTCAAAATTTTAATCCATCGTGAATCCTTTTGTATAGATTCGTCCGTAATAATCTGCAAATTTAATTGACACGCGACCTTTATAATTTTTTAAGATTTTTTCGATATCGTCTTGTGAACTTACATTTTTATCATTGATAGATAAGATAATAAATTCTTCTTGAACACCTGCTGCTGCTAATTTTCCTGCATTATCTAAATGTTTTACCATGACACCATAATTAATTCCGAAACTATCTTTTTGACGTTCTGTTAATGGCTCAAATTCTGCACCAAGAACTTCAGTTGGCGTTAAGTCAGATTTGCTTCTCACTTTAGTGCTTCCTTTAGCATCTTTCAATGTGATGTTGTATGTTTTCTCAGAGTTTCCACGTCTTACAGTAAGTGCAACATTGTCACCAGGACGTTTGCTACCTACGATGAATGATAACGAAGAGAAAGATGTAATTGGTTTTCCATCAACAGCTGTAATGATGTCTCCTTCTTCGATTCCAGAATCAATTGCTGATCCTTTCGCAACCAATTCAGTTACCATTACTCCATTATCGGTTTTAATGTTCTTTTTGAACTGTTTGTTATATTGTTTTACAGCATCTTCATTCGATAAATCAAAACCTTTGATACCTAAATATCCACGTTGTACAATTCCGTACGATTTGATATCCTCAACAACTTTTTTTACCAAGTTTGCAGGAACAGCAAACCCGTAACCAGAATAAGCTCCTGTTGGCGAAGAAATAGCTGTATTAATACCAATTAAATCTCCGTTTGCATTCACCAAAGCACCACCAGAGTTTCCTGGATTAATCGCTGCATCGGTTTGAATAAACGATTCGATTGGTGATTCAGAATTTTTACCTAAAATATTAATGCTACGCCCTTTTGCTGAAACAATACCTGCTGTAACAGTAGAAGTCAATCCAAATGGATTACCAACTGCTAACACCCAATCTCCAACATTAATGGCATCAGAATCGACAAATTTTGTGAATGGTAAACCTTTTTCACTAATTTTCAATAAGGCAATATCTGTACTTGGATCAGTTCCAACTAATTCAGCAATATAACTTTTTTGATTATTCAAAGTCACTTCAATCTTAGAAGCACCTTGTATCACGTGATTATTTGTAACTATATATCCATCTTGAGAAATAATTACACCAGAACCCATTCCGGATGGTTGATCTTGATCTGGTTGCTGTTGTTGTCTTCTTCTTTGTTGTTGTTCTGGTTGACCAAAAAAGAAATCAAAAGGATCAAACATTTGTTGCTGTTGTTGCTGTCTTTGATTCGAATAATTTTTGATACTCACAACCGTATGTACTGCTTTGTTAGATGCCTGCACAAAGTTTGGCGCATCATAGCCATAATTTCCTTTATAATCTACAAATTCAAAGTCTCCGTTTTTCTGATGACTTGCGTTTGTAATAAATGGATTACTTCCATTTTCGTTCATCAAATAAAAACCTCCCATAGTTGTCATAGAACTCACTAATCCAACTAATAAGTATCCTGTATATTTTTTCATCTTTATTATATAAGTTTTTAATGTTTTAGATTTAATCAAATTTAAGACCAAAATTTTAACATTTCAAACCGTTTAACGCATGTTAACACTATATTATAAATCTTTTATAACATTAGTTAAGAGTGACAAAAATGTCTTTACTTTGTTTAAAATTAAAGAAGTTGAAATTAAAATTTTATAAATATCAAGGAGCTGGGAATGACTTTGTCATGATTGATGATCGAGAAAAAACGTTTCCAATCTCTACAGAATTGATTAATAGGCTATGTGATCGTAATTTTGGTATAGGAGCTGATGGTTTGATTTTGTTACAAAATGATGAAAATTCAGACTTCAGAATGGTGTATTTCAATTCGGATGGAAACGAAAGTACAATGTGCGGAAACGGAGGACGTTGTATTATTCGATTTGCAAATGATTTGGATGTTGCCAATGACAAAATGACATTTAATGCGATTGATGGTTTGCATCATGGTATCGTAGATCAAGAAGTTATTCGTTTACAGATGATTGATGTAAATGAAGTAGAAGATCACGACAAATATTTATTTATGAACACAGGTTCCCCGCATCACGTAGAATTTGTGGAGAATTTGAAAGATATTAATGTCTACAAAAAAGGAAAAGCAATTCGTAATGGTGCGCCTTATTTTGAGAAAGGTTCTAACGTAAATTTTGTTGAAGTTATGCCAGATAATAGTCTTGCAATTCGTACGTATGAGCGTGGAGTAGAGGACGAAACCTTGGCTTGTGGAACAGGAATTACGGCAGCTGCGATTTCTGCTTATGTCAAAAATTTGGTAGACAAAAAAGATATCAAAGTAAAAGCAATGGGTGGAGATTTATCTGTAAATTTTGAAGAAAATAATCATAACTTTGTCAATGTTTGGTTAAATGGACCAGCAGTAAAAGTTTTTGAAGGTGAAATTGAAATTTAATTCAATCCAATGAAAAAATTAAATTTAGTATTAATATTAATCTGTTCATTCGCATTTGTAGGATGTACATTTATAGACGGTTTCAAAGGGAATGCAACCAAAGATGGTTATATCTATATTTCTCGTGGAGCTAAATTTGAACAAGTTTTAGATTCTTTAAAACCATTTTTGAAGGATGTAAAATTGTTCAAACAATATGCAGAAGATGCAGATTATCCAGCAACGATAAAATCTGGAAAATATAAAATATCAAGCTCAGATTCTAACCGCGATATTATTGATCGTTTGCAAGGGGGAGAGCAAGAAGAAGTGAAGCTTCGTATCAAAAATGAGCCAACAATTTATCATTTGGCGGGTTCAGTTTCCAAACAAATTGATATGGACTCTATCGAAGTTTTGACAGCTATTCGCGATTTTGTGAAAGAAAAAAACGATACAACGTTAAACGACGAAACAGTTAAACAATATTTTATTCCAGAAACGTATTTCGTGTATTGGGGATTAACACCAGAAAAGTTTGTGGACAAAATGGTGGCGCAGCACGACAAAGTGTGGAATGCAGATCGTTTGGCAAAAGCAAAAGCGCTCAACATGACACCTTTGCAAGTGACAACTTTGGCGTCTATTGTACAGTTGGAATCATCTGATAATATGGATGAACAACAAAAAGTTGCACGTGCATATATGAATCGTTTGGCGAAAGATATGCGTTTAGAAGCCGATCCAACATCTATTTATGCGTACAAAATGGAAAATGGTTGGGATCAAAAAGTACAACGTGTGTACAAAAAATGGACGTGGTCTTCGAATGCGTACAACACATATCGTAACAAAGGTTTGCCACCAGCACCAATTTGTTTACCAAATTTAGGAGCAATTGATGCGGTTTTATCACCAGCAAATCACGATTTTATTTTCTTTGTTGCAGATCCTAAAAAACCAGGTTACCACATTTATACCAATGATTATCAGGAACATTTGAAAAATGCTGAGAATTATAGAAATTGGTTAAAAGAGAATAATATCAAATAGTTGTATCTTTAGCTAAACCAATTTTAGCTATGTTACAACCAAATTATACAAAAAGAGAATTCCTAAAACTGCTTGGTACAGGTAGTTTAGGAATTTTTTTTATGTCTTTTTATTCGTTTGATGATTTTTTGGATGATGATTTAATAATCTTGACAAAAGATGATGCAAAATATGATCAATACCGAAAATCATTCAACAAAAGAATTGAGAAGTTTCCGAAAATTATAGCAGTTTGTAAATCTGAAACTGGAATAAAAAAAGCAATTGCATTAGCAAACGAAAAGAAACTAAAAATTGCCATTCGAAGTGGAGGACATAGTTTTGAAGGTTTTTCGAATGTTGATAACGGATTGTTGATTCATCTTGGATTGATGAAGAAAATTACGTGGTTGCAAGAGAATAAAGTGAAATTACAACCAGCTTGTTTGTTGCAAGAGATTTATGCGAATTTTTTACCTAAGAAAAGAATTATTCCAGCTGGTTCGTGTGGAACTGTCGCTATTGGTGGTTTGACTTTGGGCGGTGGTTATGGTTTTTTTAGTCGGAAATATGGTTTGACTTGTGATAATCTGCTTCGTGTAAAAATGATCGATTACAAAGGAAATACAATCGACTCTGATAAAGATCCAGATTTACTTTGGGCGTGTAAAGGAGGAGGAAATGGAAATTTTGGAGTTGTGACGGAATTACATTTCAAAACTTATCCAGCACCACAATCTTTCAGTGGATATCGCATGAAGTTTAATAATTTGACTTCTGATAAATTTGTCAAATTAATTCTACTTTGGTTTCAAGCAACGGAAAAGTTACCCAACGATGCTTTTTCGGCTTTTGTGTTGAATGGAAAATTTTTAACGATTTTATTTACCAATTTTGCAGTAAATCAAACAGATTTTGAGAAAATATTTTCGAGTTTAATTCCATTATCGAATGATTACAAACCTATGAAAAATAGAAATCTGGCTGCTGCGCTCAAAAATTATTATGGCGTAACAGAGCCGATTTATTTCAAAAATTCTTCGGCTGGTTTGTACACAGGAATTGAAGATATAGAAAAAGGTTTGGAAGATATTTTTGCAAAAGTTGTTGCTTCTAAAGGAATGATTTATCAGATCAATACTTTGGGAGGAAAAATAAATGAAGTCAAAGCTTCAGATTCTGCTTATCCACATCGTGATATTAATTATTTGAGCGAATTACAAGCATATTGGGATTTGCCTTCGCAAGAAGAAAAGTTGACAAAATCATTTGAAGAAGTGCAACAATTGTTAAGAAATCTTGGAAATGTAAAACAATACCGAAATTATCCAGATATCAATTTTCCTGATGCAAATAATGCTTATTTCGGGAATAATTTGGTTCGATTACAAAAGTTGAAAAAGAAATATGATCCGAATAATTTGTTTGATTATCCACAAGTGATTAAATAGTAAAAGCCCTTCAATTGAAGGGCTTTTACTATTTAATTCATTTATTTTAGAACTTATATCGTAAACTCACGATAAAATACCTTCCCAAAACATTTTTAGTTGTAGTCGATATGTAGTTATCATTAAATCCATTCGAAACAATTACGTTGTTTCCTAATAAGTTTCCACCTGTAAGAGTTAAATAAGTTTTCTTCGCAATATTATATCGTGCAGAAGCATTCCATTCTTTTGCTGTGTTTATTTCTACTCCATCGCGGTATTGTAAACGATAAGAGAAATCGGTCTGAACTAATAATTTACTTGTAGCGGACCAAGCAGCTTCTCCATATGGACGCCAGTTCGTAAATTTCTGTTCAGATAATGATTGATATTTACTTAGGTTTAAATTAACCCCAGCCTTCAATTCAAATTTCTTTTTGAATGTAAATGAGTTCTCTAAATTATAAGTTTGATTAAAACTCTTGTTGTTAACATTGTTTAATTTATCATTTGTTACAACACCATTTTTGTATTCAATATTTCGTGTAATGGTATAATAATTAGAAGTAGAAATATTACCTGTTAATCGTGCATTGTACCATTTAGCAAAACGTTTCCCAATCATGAAATATCCTGAATAAGTTTCTTGATTATTACCAGAATTAATTAAGGTATTGAATTGATAGTTATTTACAATTGTATCGTTTCCTGAGATGATAAAATCACGGTTTAAAACAGATTGTGTTTGTATACTTTTTTCTTGTAATGTATAACTCAAATTCGCAAAAATATTAAAAAATGTGAATGAGTTAAAATGACTAAAATTAAGACTTGCTGTATGTGTCAAAGCTTGTCTTAAGTTTCTATTTCCATAGAAAATCGATTGATAACTTTGAATTGTGTACGAATCATTAAAATCTTTTGTGTACGGATAGCTATAGTTTTGTGTATAACTAGCGCGAACACTTGTTGCATTGTTAAACTTGTATTGCAAATTCAAATGAGGTAAAAATTTTGTTTCCGAACGATTTAATTTTTCACCATCTTGGTATTTAGATTTTTCATTAAAAAATGAAATTCCTGCTCCTGCATCTACTTGAAAGTTTCCTAATTTTTTTGTCAACGTTACATCAGCAAAAGACTCGTTGTAATCTAGATCTGTATTACTGATTAATAAATTATTATTCATTAATTTCTGAAAATCATAGATTTTATTCTCAAAATCTTGTGTACTAAAATTTGTTCCAACTTTTACTTTAAGGTTAGATGTATTTGTCAACAAATGATTATAGATTCCATATAATTGAACAGTATTCAAAACAAAGTTTTGATCTTGATTGATATTATATTGATTATTTACTTGAGATAAATTCTTGAACAAATTAAAAGATGAGAACGGATTTGCTGTTGATAAAACATTGTAATCTGGCGTATCTTTTTGATATTGATGACGGAAATATAAACCAACATTATCATCGCGCCCAACTTTACGGATGTAAGATAAAGTTTGTGATAAAGAATAATTCTTCTGTTCAGAATTTACATTTCTAAAGCTATTTTTTTGATCATTATAATAGCTATCAACCAATTGCTCGTTTTCGCTATCTAAATAATTAAAGTTTAAGCGATATTTAATTTGTCCTTTATCATTCGGATTATAATCTAAACGCAAACGCGACATTCCCATCAAAATATTGCTCTTATTTTGTTCTTGATCGACAGTTGTATAAGGCGTTTCGATGTTGTTGTAATAACGCTCAGATTTAGAATTGTAACGAATATTATTGGTATTAAGTAAACCAAAACCAGAGATTTTTAATTTCTTATTTGGTTCAACACCAAAATGCACAGCACCATTATAGGTATTCATACTCGGCGCATCATTTTTTGTCATTAAGTTTAGATTGTTCGAATTTCCTCTTAATGAATAAATACTTCCTTCAGAATTAAATTCAGAATATCCACCAAAGAAGCTCATATAATCATCTTGATCAAAAACTTGTTTCCCGAATGTATTAAAATCATTGATTAAAGTACCGTCCGTTTTTTCTGAGAAATAGAAAATCTTTGCTTGTGCATCTGTATGTTTATCCGCATCTCCACCTAACGTCACATTACCAAATGCAAGACGTTTCATATCATCTTTTAGTTCGATGTTTAACGAGAATTGTTCGTCATCTTCTTGTAAGGAAGAAGCAAACGGATTTGATTTGAACTTAGTATTTAATTGAATTTTAGAAACTGCATCCGAAGGTAAATTTTTGTTCAATAATTTTTCGTTACCACCCAAAACTTCACGTCCACCAACTGTTACTTGCGACATTGGTTTACCTTTGTACATTACCTTACCATTCTGAACTTCAATTCCAGGTAATTTTTTAAGAATATCTTCTAATGTTTCCTCATTTCCAACTTTGAAAGAATCTGCATCAAACTCAATTGTATCACCTTTTACTTTGATTGCTTGTTGAGCTTTTACAATTGTTTCTTTTAAGGAAATTTCTTTTCCTTGTTTAAGCTTTATTTTTTTGTTGACATTTTCAGTCAAATCAACATTCTCAACATATGTTTCGTAACCAGCTTGCTCAATTTCGATGTCATATTTTTGTCCACAAGGCAATTTGAATTCAAATTCACCCATATTGCTTGTAAAAACAAAACCTTTGCCTTCGTTTTTACTATCAAAAATAGAGACAGAAGCGTCTGTAACAGGAATTCCAGCATCATTTGCAACAGATCCTTTTAATTTACATTCTTGCGCAAACGAGATTTGAGCTGCAGAAGTAAATAAAATTAGATAGAGTAATTTCTTCATATGTATTTTTTAGTTGATGACTCAAATAGATTTTTTTGTAAAACACATCTGTTTATGTGTTAGAAACAGATGTGTTTTTATATGTTTTGAATGAATTATTTAGTGTCTAGACCTCCATTCATTTGTTCTTGCATTTTTTTCTGAATATCCATTACGATTTTCATAAATTGATCTTGTGTAACAACTTCTCCTTTTGTAGGTAAAGCAATTTTCAATTCTTTTTCAGAAATTTTTAAATCTTTCAATGTGTAAATTAATTTAGCTCCATTCATTTCAAACTCAGCTTTTATAATCAAACCTGGCAATCCAGCTAATGAAGTTGGTCCATCTTTTACAGGGATTTCTGGCGCATACCAAGCTGTCACAGGAATAGAATCCATCATAACGCCTTCCGCTTTTGTCGCTTTGTAACCAGCTATATCCGTTTTTTCACGCGAGATTTTCCATTTATAATCTGGAATTTGATCTTTAATCAAATATTGTTTTACACCCATATCAACTTCTTTGTAATACATATTTGGAGTTACAGTAAAGTCTTTATAAGTTGGTTTATTATCCATTGCAGCCATTTGTTGAGCAATTATTCCTAATCCACCTTGTCCGTTATTTACTTTTTCTTCTAATGTAAATGTTGAATTTTTGGAATTACTTTTAAAGAAGTAAGTCATAAAAATTCCTGCATCAATTTCAGCTTTTAGCATTCCTCCAACTTGAGCTCTGTATGCTTCTGGAATAGTTTTCATGGTTTTTTCGTAGTCCATTTTAACTTCCATTACATAAGTTGCATCGATATTTTGTGTTTTATTGTCTTGCGCGATAGAAATTGTAGTTGTAATAATTCCTAAGACAAATGTTAAGATTGCTTTTTTCATAATTATTGTATTTGTCTAATTAGTCTGCTTTTGTAGACTAATGTTACAGATATTTTTTGAATTTATTCTAAAAAATAAAATGTCATTCAAAAAGTTAAGGATTTCCAAATGACATTTTTATCTAGCGATTTATTGATAATATTATAATAAATACGTCGAGACATTTCCTCCTTTTTTGATAAAATCTTCTTTCAATTCATCAAAAAGTTCTTGGTTAATAGCCTTTGTTGTTCCTTCTAAAATATATGTTGTATATCCCAATGCTAAAGCATCTTTTGCTGTGTAATATACACAATAATCTGCTGCTAAGCCGCAAATGTATACACTTGTTACATTATGATCTTTCAAAAATCCATTTAGCCCTGTCGGATTCTTTTTATTCACATCAAAAAAAGCACTATACGAATCAACTTCTGGATTCATACCTTTTCGGATTATTGCACTTATTTTATTTTGCTTGATATCTTTGTGTATTTCTGCTCCTTTAGTGCCTTGTACACAATGATCTGGCCACAAAACTTGACGATTTCCACCTAATTCGATTACATCAAAAGGTTGTTTATCTGTGTGTTGCGAAGCAAAACTTTTGTGATTTGCTGGATGCCAATCTTGCGTTGCCACAACAACATCATACTTTTCTTGTAATTTGTTTATGCGTTCGATAATTTTATCTCCGTCATTCACAGCTAAGGAACCTCCTGGTAAAAAATCGTATTGCATATCTACGATGATTAAAGCTTTCATAGTATTTTATTTCTTAAGATTAATTTAGAATTAAATATAAGTTTTATGATATGAAATTGAATTAATTATTACAAATAATTAATTCAATTTTAAGAAACCTTAATCTCGTTTATTTACGCCAGAATTTCGCATTTCTTCAAAACGTGAGCGTTGTTCTTGCATCAATTTATCAAATTCTGTTTGAGAAATAGCACCTTTATCTTTTGGTTTTTCTATTGGTTTTGAATTTGTTGATGTTTTGATATCCGTCAAAGAAATAATTTTAGAGCCTTTAAACATGCCTCTGTTAATCTCTGTTTGTACTTCTGCAATTAAACCTGGTAATCCCCAATAATTTTCTGGACCAGTTTTATATTTCAAAGTTGGAATGTACCAAACTGTTGTCTGAACGCTATCAATAATAGCAGTTGCTTTTTTGGCTTCGTTTCCTAAAATTGTTTTTGTTTCGCGCGTTAATTTCCAATCAAAATTTTGCAAAGAATCTTTTATAACATAGCTTTTTCCCATCATGTTTTGTTCCTTTAAGAGCAAATGGTTTGTACTATTTTTATAAATATTATCTCCATTCATCGACATCATTCGCATTCCGCCTCTCATTCCTCTAGAACCTTGATTTTGATCGTTTGATATTTTTTCAACCATTTTATACAACGATTCATCACCCAAAATAGTCAACTTAGCTTCTTGCGGCTCTTGAATATTTTTCTTGAATTGCTCTTGCATTTCTTTTGGCATCGTACGTCCATTACCGCCACTAGGAGGTTGAAATGTAAAATCGTCTGGTAAAATGATACGTGTTGTGTACGAAACTTCTACTTTTTCTTGTTGCGCAAAGGCTGAAAAACTAAATAGTAAAACAAAAATTGAAATTATTTTTTTCATTTTAAATGTGCTTATAGTTCTTAGACAAGAAATTGTATGAAATGTTTAACGATTGATAAAAAATATTTTCTTTAATCCTTACTCACACCTTCAGACCTCATTTCTTTGAAACGTTCCATCTGTTTTTTAGCCAACTCTTCGAATTCCTTTTCTGTAATTACATTTTTTTCCTTAGGTTTTTCAATTGGCTTCATGTCCGGGACTTCTTTCACTTCAGTTGCTCTAATTGTTGTGTTGCCAAATGATTTTTTTTCTGATTTCGAATTATTAATAATTTCTAATTCCAAAATTAAACCAGGTAAACCATTGTAAATTGAAGGTCCATCTTTTATGGCTATACTCGGCGCATACCAAGCAACTAAAGATTTTGTACTATCAATAACTGCAGTTGCTTTTTTGACATCAAAACCAATTAATTTTTTAGTTTCACGTGTCAATTGCCATTTGTACTCGGTTAATTTATCTTTTATTAAATACGATTTATCCATCAAATTAGCGCTTTTCGAATATTCCTTTTTTGATAGATCTTTTACAATTCCATTTCCTCCACCAGAAAAACTCACAGACATAGAAAAGCCTCCATTACCTTGACCATTACTAATTTTTTCAACTTTTTTATACGTAGATAAATTATCATTAATTGTTAGTGTAAAATCTTTAGGTTCCGACAGGCTCTTATACATATTGTCATAAAAGTCTTTTGGTAAATTAACTGAACCAGAAGTTTCAACTTTCATGTTTTTCTTTAACTCATCTACATTAATATCAGTAGTTTCTTGATAATTCACTTCAAGCTTTTGTGCAAAAGAAATAGTGGTAAGTAGAACGAAATAAGTAAATAATGTAACTATTTTTTTCATTGTAGTTTGATTTGTTCTACAATGATAGTAAAAGATTTTATTTCTACAATAATAGACTTAAAAAATTATAGAAATTTTAAGAAATGATTTAATATTTGAAGATAGATTATTTTAAATCCTTAAAGTACTGACGTTTTTGCACGAAATATTGAAATGGCAATAACTCTTTATCTGAATAATTTTTAATTTGATGTTGTTGACGCTTTTTATACATTTTTATAAAACCAAAATAAAAATGCATATGTGATAAGAAAACAGCCCAAACATGTGGAAGTCCTTGTTTGGGTAAAAAGGCAACAGCAGCAATTCCATCCATTGAAAGACGTGTGAAAAGCATCGGAAAAAGTTTGTTTGCAGGTAGATTTTTAAGCATCATCCACAAACTATTTCGGTAATTTAAATACCATTTTTTTGGATTGGATTTATCCAAAGTTGCACCGCCCAAATGATAAACAGTTGATTCTCCACAATAATAAATTTTTCGCCCAGCATTGTTTAACCGCCAACACAAATCGATTTCTTCCATATGTGCAAAGAATTCTTCATCAAAACCATTTTGATCAAAGAAATCTTTTTTTCGGATGAATAAACTTGCACCGGTTGCCCAAAAAATTTGTGCGGTATCGTTGTATTGCCCATTGTCTTTTTCTAAAGTTGAAAAAACACGTCCGCGACAAAATGGATAACCAAATTTATCAATGAAACCTCCTCCAGCACCCGCATATTCAAAATATTCTTTGTTTTTGTAGTCTAATATTTTGGGTTGAATTGCGGCGATATCAGGATTGTTGTCAAACAATTTTTCAATTGGTTCTATCCAATTTTCAGTTACTTCGACATCCGAATTTAATAAACAGAAATATTCTGCATCAATTTCTTTTAAACCTTCGTTATAGCCTTGTGCAAAACCATAATTTCCTTTGTTCTGAATGATTTTGACAGAAGGAAATTGAGTTGTCAACAATTCGATAGAGTTGTCAGTCGACGCATTATCAATTACATAAATTGTTGCGTTTTTAGAATTGTTAATAACCGAAGGTAAAAATTGAGGCAATAATTTTTCGCCATTCCAATTTAGGATTGCAATTGCTGTTTTCATGAATATTTAAAAATTACAAATCGGCATATTTCCAACGTTTGTGGCTCCAAAGCCAATTATCTGGATGTTGTTGAATAGTTTGTTCTAAATGATGAAAAAATTGATGAACAATTTCATTTTCTTCAAATTTATCTCGTTGAGGTTGTAGTCGAATAAAAGTTGTGTGATAATGACCGCGTTTTATTTTTTCGGTTTGACAAAAGACAACAGCCATATCTTTGCGGCGTGCAATTTTATCAAAACCATTAAATACGGGAGTTCTCTGATTGAGAAAATCAATAAAATAATGAACAGCCGATTGTTTTGGACTTTGATCTGCGACAAATAAATAGGCTAATTCTCCATCATTTGGAGCTTTCATCATAAAACGCAACACATCTTTCATGTCCAATGCTTTTGTTCCGAAACGCCCACGCATAGCGTTGATTTTATCGTTCCAAAATGGATTTCGAATTTTATGATAAACAGCTGCACTTTCTTTTGTTGGTAAATGTTTCACCGTTCCAATAAACCATTCCCAGTTAAAAATATGCCCACACATCAACATGACATCTCGTTTTTCAGTTTTTATTTCATTAAAAACGTCGAGATTAGAATATGTAAATCGTTTGTCCAATTCTTCTTGAGAAATAGAAAAACTTTTTAAAGTTTCGACCAAATAATCACAAAAATTTGCATAGAATTTTTTATGAATTGCTTTGATTTCTTCGTGAGATTTTTCAGGAAAAGAGTTTTCTAAATTTGTTCTAATGACACGTCTTCTATAACCAATAACCGTGTACAACAGAAAGAACAGAAAGTCCGAAAATCTGTATAAAACCGAAAGTGGTAAACGTGAAATTTGAAAAATTATGAAATAAAAAATGCTGTTCATTTAACAAACAAATAAGCGACAAATTTACGAATTAAATTTGTTCGTTGCTTGCCAAATTGCATCTTTCGGAACAGGAGCTACAATTGTCAATTCTTCTTTTTTGACAGGATGCTCAAACGTGATGCGATGCGCATGTAAACAAATGCTTCCATCAGGATTAGAACGTTTAGCGCCGTATTTCAAATCGCCTTTGATAGGACAACCAACTGAAGAAAGTTGCGCGCGAATTTGATGTGAACGACCTGTAAATAACTTCACTTCGACACAATGAAAAGTATCCAAAGCACCTAAATAGGTGTATTCTAAAATTGCTTTTTTAGCATCAGGCGTTGGTTTAGAATAAACAGTTGTTTTATTATTTTTTGGATTTTTCTTTAGATAATGTTCTAATCTTTCGAAGTCTTTTGACGGTTTACTTTGAACAATTGCACGGTAAACTTTGTCAATATTTCGTTTCTGAAACATTTCGTTCATTCGTGTTAACGCTTTCGAAGTTTTAGCAAAAATCAACACACCAGAAGTTGGACGATCCAAACGGTGCACCAACCCTAAGAAAACATTTCCAGGTTTGTTATCGCGTTCTTTTATATAGTTCTTCAGACTATCGATAAGCGGAATATCGCCTGTTTCGTCTCCTTGTGCTAATTCACCTGCTTTTTTGTTGATGATTAACAAATGATTATCTTCGAATAAAATTTTTGGATTCATGAGTGAGTTTTGAGTGGTGAGATAAAAGTTTTGAGTTAGAATTTCCTCAAGTTGTTATTGAAAAACTCACTACTCAAAACTTATTACTCATGACTTATTTAATATTGTTCATTCACATTTGGAAAGTCGCCCGATTTTACATCCAGAACATATTGTCCAATTGCTTGGTGAATTTGATCTTCTAAGTTTAAATATTTACGAACAAATTTTGGTTTGAATTCGTTGTTTAATCCCAACATATCATGTACAACTAAAACTTGACCGTCGCAACCTGCACCTGCACCAATTCCAATTGTAGGGATATTAACAGAGGCTGTTACTTTAGCAGCTAAATCAGCTGGAATTTTTTCCATTACTAATGAAAAACATCCTAATTCCTCTAATAATTTAGCATCGCTAATTAATTTTTCTGCTTCCGCATCTTCTTTTGCACGTACTTTATATGAACCAAATTGGTAAATAGATTGTGGTGTAAGACCTAAGTGTCCCATAACAGGAATACCAGCATTTACGATACGACGAATAGATTCTTCAATTTCTTTTCCACCTTCTAATTTGATCGCATGTGCACCAGATTCTTTCATGATTCGAACAGAAGACTCTAAGGCTTTTTGTGGATCAGATTGATAAGTTCCGAAAGGTAAATCAACCACAACCAAAGCACGTTTAGCTCCTCGAACGACACATTGAGCATGGTAAATCATTTGATCCAAAGTAATTGGTAAAGTAGTTTCGTGACCAGCCATTACATTCGCTGCAGAATCACCAACTAAAATAACTTCAGTTCCAGCCGCATCTACAAGCGAAGCGATTGTAAAATCGTAAGCCGTTAACATCGAAATTTTTTCTCCGGTAAATTTCATGTTACGCACAGTTTCGGTAGTGATACGTTTGATTTCTTTATTTACAGACATTACGTTTATATTTTTAACTTTTGTAAAGTTAATTTGAATATTAAGACAGAACTAATTTTGACTGATATTTTTTCCAGTTTGACAGATGAGGAATAAGATAAACGGTTAGTTAAAAATGAAATAACAATTTTCACAATTTTGTAAAAGTAAATATACTTGTCTATTTGCTCATTTTTAGTAAATTGGTGTTCGAATTGAGAGAATTTCACTAAATTTGTTCTCTTAAACTAATTTTAAATAACCATAAATGAAAATAGCAATAGTGGGGACAGGCTACGTTGGTCTGTCTAACGCAATTTTATTAGCTCAGCGTAATGAGGTAGTGGCGTTAGATGTTGTTCCAGAAAAGATTGCAATGCTCAATGCAAAAAAATCTCCAATTGAAGATAAAGAAATTATAGATTTTTTGCAGAATAAGGAGCTTAATTTTCTTGCGACTTTAGACAAAGAAACTGCGTATGCAAATGCAGAATATGTGGTTGTTGCAACGCCTACGGACTATGATCCAAAAACAAATTATTTTAATACATCAAGCGTAGAATCGGTTATAAAGGATGTCAAGCAATATAATCCGAATGCTGTAGTTATTATAAAATCAACTGTTCCGGTTGGTTTTGTTGAAGATTTAAAATCACGATTAGACTATCAAAATATTATTTTTTCTCCCGAATTTTTGCGAGAAGGAAAAGCTTTATACGACAATTTGTATCCATCAAGAATTATTATCGGTGAACAAAGTGAAAGAGCAGAAGTTTTTGCTAATTTGTTAATAGAAGGAGCAATTAAGAAAGATATTCCGACATTGTTTACACATTCAACAGAAGCAGAAGCAATCAAATTATTTTCGAATACCTATTTAGCGTTGCGTGTCGCTTATTTTAATGAGTTAGATAGTTATGCACAAACATTCAACTTGGATAGTAAACAAATTATCGAAGGAGTTGGTTTGGATCCTCGTATCGGTTCGCATTATAACAATCCATCGTTTGGTTATGGAGGATATTGTTTGCCAAAAGATACGAAGCAATTATTGGCTAATTATGATGCAGTTCCGAATAATATTATTCAAGCAATTGTTGATGCAAACAGAACGCGAAAAGATTTTATTGCAGATTCTATCATTGCAAAAAATCCTAAAAAAGTTGGTGTTTACCGCTTAATTATGAAATCAGGTTCAGATAATTTTAGAGCATCAGCAATTCAAGGAGTAATGAAACGTATCAAAGCAAAAGGAATTGAAGTGGTGGTTTATGAACCAGTTCTGAAAGAAGATTCTTTCTTTGGATCGAAAGTGATGAATGATTTTGAAGCTTTTAAACAAGAATGTGATGTGATTATCTCGAATCGAAATGCACCTGAATTAGCTGACGTGAAAGAGAAAGTTTATACGCGCGATTTGTTTGGAAACGATTAAAAATAACAACTATAAAATACTATGAAAACTATTTTAATTACAGGTGGAGCTGGATTTATCGGTTCTCACGTTGTAAGAGAATTTGTCTTAAAATATCCTGAAACGAAGATTATCAACCTTGATGCATTGACATATGCAGGAAATTTAGAGAATTTGAAAGATATCGAAAGTAAATCAAATTATGAATTCGTAAAAGCTGATATTACTGACGCAAAACATATATTAGAAGTTTTTGAAAGACATCAGCCAGATGGTGTTATTCATTTAGCTGCCGAATCTCACGTGGATCGTTCGATCACAAATCCATTAGACTTTGTGATGACAAATGTGATTGGAACAGTAAACTTATTGAATGCTGCAAAAACAATTTGGAACAATAATTTCGAAGGAAAACGTTTTCATCATGTTTCTACAGATGAGGTTTTTGGCGCTTTGGGTGATGAAGGATTCTTTACGGAAGAAACATCGTATGATCCGCATTCACCATATTCGGCATCAAAAGCATCTTCGGATCATTTTGTAAGAGCTTATCATGATACCTATGGTTTACCAATTGTGATGACAAATTGTTCGAATAATTATGGGCCAAATCATTTTCCAGAAAAATTAATTCCGTTGTGTATTCATAATATTTTGAACGGAAATCCGCTACCTATTTATGGAGATGGAAAATATACACGCGATTGGTTATTTGTAATCGATCATGCAAAAGCGATTGACTTGGTTTTCCACGAGGGAAAAAATGGAGATTCTTACAATGTAGGAGGTTTCAACGAATGGAAAAATATCGATTTGGTAAAAGAATTGTGTAAACAAATGGACGAAAAATTAGGTAAAGAAGCGGGAACTTCAGAACAATTAATCACTTTTGTGAAAGATCGTCCAGGACATGATTTACGTTATGCAATTGATGCGACTAAAATCAACGAAGAATTAGGCTGGAAACCAAGTGTGACGTTTGAGCAAGGTTTGAGCCTAACAATTGATTGGTTTTTATCAAACAAAGAATGGCTGGACAATGTAACATCTGGCGATTATCAAAATTATTACGAAAAACAATATAATTAAAAAAGGGTTTTATAGGTTAATGAAGAAATTAATCTATAAACTTAAAACCTTAACCTAAAAAGTTTTTATGAGTTTAAAAACAGTAGTTTACTCTTCTGACAAAAAAAACACATTTCCTCAAGGAATTAAAAAATATATTTAAAGATATATCAAATTCTCACTTTTTAGCTTTTCAGATGGCTAAAAGGGACATACAAGCACAGTATAGACAGTCTTATTTGGGTATTTTTTGGCATTTGCTCCAGTTATTATTAACTAATTAGTGTGGCTGTTTTTAAATGGATCAGGTGTTGTTTCAGTACAAGGAGTTGGTATTCCTTATCCTTTGTTTGTTGTGATTGGTACAATTTTATGGAGTGTATTTGCTGATACAGTTCAAAGCTCTATGGTTTCTGTAAACGCAGGAAAGGGAATTATTTCTAAAATTAATTTCCCTAAAGAAGCGCTTCTAATGGCTGGTATGTATAAAATAAGTTTCAATCTAGGATTGAAACTTATTTTGTTAGTCGTCTTTTTAATTTATTTCGGTGTTAATTTAGATATTAATTTTCTCTACTTTCCATTTCTATTGGTGGTACTTTTAATTTTTAGCTTTGCTATCAACAATATCCCAGTTTATTATATCAATCAGATTACTGCCGTTTATACTTTTTCCGAATATATTCACAGTTAGCAAAAAATCATTCAAATCTTATAAATATTAATAATAAGGAGGTTAGCAAATTAAAGAAACTTTAAAAAAAAAGCTAAATAATTCACAAAAGAAACTAATTCATAAAAGAATTAAAAATCATATTTTTTTTATTTTGAAATACTCAACGTTTGATATTTCGTATATAAATTATATTAAAGATATTGGCTTTAGAACATCTTTAAAACTAATAAAATGGAAATGACAACATTTCTACTAAATTAGAGTTACTAAAAAAATCAAGATTACTAAAATTACTATATAAATTAGGACTATTTAAAGGATATAAATACCTATAATTAGAAAAAGCTCATATTAATCGGTAACAACTTTACTTTACAACAAAACCTAATAGCTAACCTCTACTAATCTACATTTAGCAAGAAACACTAAACAATCTGTTTGTATAAAACAAATCAAAATCAAAATTAAGCAATCCACAAATTTATTCAGCATCATTATAGCTAATATACATGAAGTATCATCACAAATTCCTATAACAAACCTCCTCTTTAAGTCGGCTTAGAGGCGACATAAAGGTAGCACAGAGGTAGCATAGAACTACTATAAAAATAACTTAGGAATACAGTTGAAGAAGTAAAAAATAATTAAAAAGGAGAAAAATAGAAATAAATTCGCTAAATTTAATTAATTGATTTTCAATAGTTAAATATAGTAAATTTATGGCTAAAACAGATAATGAATTTAATATAAATGGTAAATTAGGAAATTTAATTTTTTTTCAACGTAATGGTAAATCTTTTGTCAAAAAATATGCAGGCGGATTTGTTAATAGTTCAGCACAACAACATCCAAATACAATAGAAGTTAAGAGACGTTTCAAAGAATTATCGATGTTTTCCGCATCATTCAAGAAACACATACTACCATTCAACTGGAAACAAAAAGACGGAACTTTTCACAACCAATTGGTTTCATTTTTTTCTACTATAAAAAAAGAAACCAATCAATCTACCATGTACACAGCACTAGTAGAAGCCTACAAAAATGGTAAATTACAACATCGTTCACTCAACAAAAAGTGCAAACTATCCCCGTTTTATGTGGAATATAATGCCCAAACAAATGAATTAAAAATACAAGCAGGCCTAGTATTTCAACACAAATCCAAATTCCCAAACGCTTTTTTAGAAATCAGTATAGGATGGTTGGTTTGCACCGAAGAATTAGAGTTAAATCTTATCAATTTTCAAAATTTCTATGTTCCAATAGATAACCTTGCTACACCACTTGCAGAAATTAAATTATCACCACAAATACAAGAACAACAAAACTCATCAACAATTTTTCCTTTTGTCGGCATATCCATTGTGACACAAGACAACGAACAAGCTAAACTCTTTCATCCTTTTCACTATACACTCACCACATTCCTATAAATAAGAAAGCATAAGCTATAATTAGTAAATCTACTTTTCATTAAGAATATCTTAATTATCGTATAAAATAAATAATGATAAATAAATACGCTTAAAAAATAGAAAAGCAATGCCATCAAATAATAACTTGTATATTCTTACAAATGAAGTAACATTGTAAACAGCTAAATTAGAAACACTTAATATACACATCATGCAACAACCTCTTATTTCGGTTATTGTTCCTTGCTACAATCAGTCTATTTATATGGACGAATGTCTACAATCAGTCTTAGATCAAACCTATCAAAATTGGAAATGTATTATTGTAAATGACGGTACAATACCACAAAAAAACCTCAACTATGTTGAGGTTTTTTTCTATAAAGATTAATCTTATTCCTGAATTAAAAGTCGGAATCCTTCACCGTGAATATTCACGATTTCTACTGCTGGATCTTTCTTCAAATACTTACGTAATTTCGCAATATATACGTCCATAGAACGTGATGTAAAGTAATTATCATCGTGCCAAATACGTGTTAAGGCAATCTCACGAGGCATTAAATCATTTTTGTAAACTGCCAATAAACGTAATAATTCGTTTTCTTTTGGCGAAAGTTTCTGTGATTTACCATCGTAAATTAATTGTCTCAATTTTGCATTGAACGTAAACTTACCAATTTTGAAATCTTCTTGTTCAAATTTTTCTTCTTCGCCAGAATTACGTTGTAAAACAGCTTTTATTTTGTACAATAAAACTTCTGAATCAAATGGTTTTAAGACATAATCGTCTGCTCCAATTTTGTAACCATTCAAAACATCCTCGCGCATGTTTTTCGCTGTTAAAAATATAATTGGTTGTTCACTTTTTAGTTCTTTGATCTCTTTTCCTAATGTAAAACCATCTTTTTTAGGCATCATTACATCAAGGATGCATAGATCATAATCACTTTCTTTAAATTTGGTAAGACCGTCCTCACCATCGATTGCGTGCGTTACGTCAAAATCGTTTATAACCAAATAATCCTTTAATACACTTCCGAAGCTTGGATCATCTTCTACTAAAAGTAATCGTTGTTTATCACTCATTGATCTATGATTTTAGAGGGATTTTAATGAAAAAAGTACTTCCTTTTCCTGCTGAACTTTCTGCCCAAACCTGTCCGCCGTGAAGCTGAACGATTTTTTTGACATAAGCCAACCCAAGTCCATGACCTTTTACATTGTGTATATTTCCCGTTTCTTCTCTATAAAATTGTTCAAATATTTTTTTCAGAACGTTTTGCGACATTCCCATTCCTTTATCAGAAATTTCAATTAAAAAATTGTTGTCTTTGTTGTATGTTTTTACTCTAATCTCTGGTGTGTTTGGAGAGTATTTTCGAGCATTATCCAATACATTAATAACGATATTCTCTAAATGGAAGGGATCTCCTTTTACAAATGATTGTTCTGCGTTGTATTCCTCAAATATTGTACCATTTCTTTCTTCTACAATAAATCTTATCGGCTCAACACTTTTTTGTACAATACCATTCAAATTTACTTCCTGAAAATTCATGTCCATTTGATTGCGATCAAGCTTCGACATTCGTAAGACCATCTCAACGTGAGCATTCATACGTTTGTTTTCTTGTTTGATCAAATCTGCATAATATTTCACCTTTTCAGGATCAGTAAATATCTTTTCATTACGCAATGCATCAGACGCAATATTAATGGTTGCAATAGGCGTTTTGAATTCGTGCGTCATATTATTGATGAAATCTGTTTTGATTTCCGAACTCTTGCGTTGCAATTGCATATAATAAATTGACAAGGAGAAAACCGTAATAATAATCATGGTTAAGATAAATGTCAACGAAATAACTGGAACGGTTGGTGCAATAATGGCTAAATTTCGGTTAACAAAATTTGCTGCCAAATAATATTCGATATGATCCTTTCTATCCAAAAATAGCGGAACCATAAACTCAATTTTATTGCGATCGAAATCTTTTGATTTGACATTTGTTTCTGTCGAATCTTTTTTCAAAACTGCCAAAATTGGCATTGCTTGGTGAATTCCTCTGTTGCGTAATTCGTTTTTCAAAATAGAATCTAGCATCGCATAATTCACACGTTTGTCGATTGGCGTAGAACCAGCGTCCCAACGTGCAGCACTTTCCAATGTAAATGTTCCGTCTTGTAAAGCGTGTTCAAAATTCAGATTAAGATTCGGAATTCCTCTTGCAGAAGAATCTTTGTCTATTTTGAAAACGCGTTCTTGCGAATAAATATTCGCTTTCGTTAAGCTGTCATTGTATTTTCCAGATGATGGCAACATCGATTTTTCGACTACATAGCGCGTTACATAAGCGTACGTTACACCAAGCGAATCTTTGATGACTTGATTGGTTACAACTTGCGGTTTATCTTTATTTGATTTTAAATCAGATTGTATATTATTGAATTTCTTATAATAACGCTCTAATTCGTTTTTGTTTATTTTCTCTGTTGTATAATTCATCGCTTGGTACACATTGTTGTTAAAACTGTCTGTACCATTCTGAATTGTTAAGTTTAGCCAATAGAATTGAATAATTATCAATCCTATAAGCGCAACACTCATGATAACGATTAAGATTTTATAAAATCCTTTTTTCATTTATTTTTTATTGAATGATTAAAAATAGTTTAATCTTTTCTAATTTCTATCTTTTTGTTAAAATTTGGACGATTAAATCATTTTTTTGATTTTGATAAACGTTTGTTCCACTTCATTTTTCAAGTGAGCTAAATCGCCATTATTATCAATAATAAAATCTGATTTAGCGATTCGTTCTTCGTCCGAAATCTGATTGTTTATTCTCGCAAGAATTTCTTCTCGTGATAAACCATCTCTTTCTATAGTTCGTGCAATTCGCGTTTCTATATCGACCACTACACTTATCACAACATCGCAATCTTTGTAACTACCACTTTCTATTAAAATGGCAGCTTCTTTCATTACAATGTCCGATTTTTGAGCTTTTTTCCAATCTTCAAAATCTTGGAAAACTGCTGGATGAACAATTGAATTTAATAGCTTCAATTTTTCATTATTCTGAAAAACTTGTTTTGATATAAATGGTTTATTCAAACCATTTTCATTGTACGCTTCTTCACCAAAAGCTGCAATAATTTTAACTTTTACTTCAGAGTTTTCATTCTGAATCGTTTTCGCTCTTGTGTCAGAATTATATACCGGAATACCTAATTCTTCGAAGAATTTTGCTGCTGTACTTTTGCCAGATCCTATTCCGCCAGTAATACCTGCTACAAAAGGTTGGTTGTTTTTCATGGTTTGAAGTTAAAAAAATGCCGAAGAATAATTCCTTCGGCAATCAGTTAAATATATGTTAACCTTAAACTTAGTTTTTTTCTTCTACTACTTTGTCTGATTTTTCAGCTTTGTCAGTCGTTTTTGAATAACGTGCAGCAGTTAATTCACGAGAAATTGCAGCCTTTTCAAATTTAATTTTTCCAGCTCCAGTTTCGATGATAACAGCGTCGTCATAAATTTCGTTGATTTTCCCGTGAATTCCAGAAGTTGTTACAACTTGATCACCACGTTTGATATCCGTTTGAAATTGTTTTTCTTGTTTCGCTTTCTTTTGTTGAGGACGAATCATGAAAAAGTACATAATTACGAACATTCCTCCGAACATCAAAAGCATAGACATTCCTCCGCCTTGTGCACCAGCTTGTAAAAAGATTGTTTGAATCATTTTTATATTTTATCGATTTAATACTTATTGTCCAAATGCTTGTTGCGCATTTTGATCATTTGCAGTAGCTCCAACAACGTTTGCAGAAATATCAAATTTCTCGTGACCGTTTACTGTGTTTGTTACTAAAGTTACTGTTTTTTGTTGTTTTCCGTTCATGTTTCCAGCTGTGTAAACAACTTTGATAGAATCTGTAGCTCCTACCGCAATTGGAGTAGAAGGGAATTCAGGAACGGTACAACCACAAGTTGCAGACGCATCGCGAATAACTAATGGAGATTTACCATCGTTTTTGAACTTGATATATGTTTCTACTTTATTGTTAGCTTTTACATCTCCAAAATCGTGATTTGCTTCTGCTAATGTTAAAACTGGAGCTGTAGCTGGATCTACAACATTTTCAGCTTGTTGAGCTGTTTCTTCTGCTGTAAAATTGTCGCTAGCTTTTTTCTCTCCACAAGAGCTGATTGCGAATGATAATGCAAATGCACCTAAAATAAATAATTTACTTTTCATTTTTATAATTATTTGTCTTAGTCAAAATTAAGAAAAAATAGTGATTATAATAAACCTCTACCGTATTTTGGTAAATTATTATTGTCTTTTAACTCTTTTAATGTTTTATCTAAGATTCCGTTAACAAAAACACGCGATTTTTCTGTCGAATAACTCTTCGCTAATTCCACATATTCGTTGATTGTAACTTTTGCAGGAATATTTGAGAAATATAAAAATTCTGTCAAAGCCATTTCTAAAATAATCAAATCGATTGTCGCAATACGATCTAATTCCCAGTTTTGAGCTTTTTCGTCAATGATTTTTCTTGTTTCTACTTGGTGACGAATAGTTTTACGGAATAATTCTTCAGTAAATTTTTTGTCATCTAAATCTTTGTAAACTTTGAACAAAGAAATCAACGGAGAACTGTTTTGACGGAACGATTTTATCGTTGTGTGTACCATCGCATTTGCAATATGTACATCGTCTGCCCACGTGATCTGAATTCCTTCTAAGTAATCGTGCAAATCTTCATATTCAGCAATAAATTCTACGAAAAAGTTCAAGATAAATTCTTTGTCTTCTTCAAAAGAATGTTTGTCGCTGCTCATGTACGTTTTGTACAATTCGCTTTCTGTCAAATTTTTAAAGATATTGTTTGGATAAGAATCATAAATATCCCAAAGTAAAAATTTGTTGTCATTTGAATAACGAGATAATTCAAGATTTTGTTCAATAATTTTGAATATTTTATTCTGAACAAATTTTAAATTTGGATTTAAATCTTCTTGGGTTGGAAAGTTTTTTGATTTTGCAAGTTCAATTTTATGCTCTGCAATGTCCTTTTGAACTTTAATCAAATTTAGGAGATAAATGTACAAATCATAGATTTGATCGATACTTTTCATCATATTTTTCTCGACCGCTCTTTCTTCGCCTTCAGTTCCTAAACTATTGTAAGCATAGATATTCTGCATTACTTTTTCGCGTAGTTGTCTTCTTCCCAACATAATTTCAATGATATAACGTCTAATAAATTGATGCAAAGGTAAAAAAAAGAATGTAATTTTGTTTTGTGAAATCATTACAAAAGTTAAATAAATTTTTATGGAAGTATAAATGGAGAATATTTTTGGGCTTCATTTTTACGATTTGTGCCAATTGGGTGCAGGTTTATTCCGTTACATATATTAGAGAAGCGATTAATACAGTTGAAGAATTGCTACGAAATTTTAAGAAAGAAGGAACAGATAACCTCGATCTTTTGAAAGATGGTTTGATGTATGCCAGTTTGGCTTTTTTCTTTTTTAAAGTTTTGGGAGGAGTTTTGACGGTTGGTACACGACAAATGATTATTGTGGCGTCGCGTTATATTGAGTTCGATTTGAAAAATGTGATTTACGATAAGTATCAAAAATTATCGTTGTCCTTTTACAAAAAACACAAAACGGGCGATTTGATGAATCGTATTACCGAAGATGTCGGATTGGTGCGTATGTATCTTGGACCTGGAATTATGTATCCAATTGATTTGGTATCGCGAGTTGTGATCATTGCGTATTTTATGTTGCAAATTGATCAACAATTAACGCTTTATACATTAGCTCCATTACCGATTTTATCATTGTTAATTTATAATGTTGCACGAAATATTAACAAGAAAAGTAAGCGCGTACAAGAACAACAATCTACGATTTCGTCATCTGTACAAGATACTTTTGCTGGAATTCGTGTGATAAAATCATTCAATTCGGAAGAATTTATTAAATCTAAATACGAAGTAGAAGCAGACGAATATCAGAAACGTGCGCTTAATTTAGCTCAAATTCAGGCAGCTTTTGGACCATTGATGGTTGTTGTAGTTGGTGTGAGTAATTTGGTGATTTTGTATTTGGGAGGAGTAAAATATATAGAAGGAACAATGGATATTGGTTCTATTGCACAATTTTTCCTTTACCTAAATATGTTAATTTGGCCATTTACTTCGTTGGGTTGGATTACAATGGTTGTGCAGCGTGCGGAAGCATCAATGTTTCGTATCAACGAATTTTTGAATGCTGAAACTGATGTGAAAGAAAAACAATTAGTCAATCATGAAGTAGAAGGAACAATCGAATTTAAAAATGTGACGTATATCTACGAAAACACAGGAATTAAGGCGTTGGATAATGTTTCGTTCAAAATTAATAAAGGTGAAACTTTAGCGATTCTTGGAAAAACAGGTTCAGGAAAATCGACAATTGCTTTGTTAGTTGCGCGTTCGCTGGAACCGACTTCTGGTGAAATTTTGATTGATGGTAAAAATATTCATGATATTAATGTAGAATCTATTCGAGAAAAAATTGGTTATGTTCCGCAAGAAGCTTTCCTTTTCTCGGATTCGCTAACCAATAATATTTTGTTTGGTTCTGACGATACAGATGAGCAAACGGCTGAAATTTTTGCGAAGAAAGCTGTTGTTCATGATAATATTGATCGATTTAAAGAACGTTACGAAACAGTTGTTGGTGAACGCGGCGTTACGCTTTCTGGAGGTCAAAAACAACGTGTTTCTATAGCTCGTGCATTGGTAAATGATCCGAAAATATTAATCTTTGATGATAGTTTGTCTGCTGTAGATACCGAAACCGAAGAACAAATCTTGAATAATTTATCTTCTGAGATTAATGGTAAAACAACCATCATTATTACGCATCGTGTGTCTTCTGCAAAGCGCGCTGATCAGATTTTGGTTTTAGAAGATGGTCATGTTTTAGAAAATGGTTCGAACAGCGAATTATTAAATAAGCATGGTTATTATTATGAATTGTACAATAAACAACTGCTAGATTAAGTTTATTTATATAGATTTAATAAAATAATAGAAAATAATTGTTTAAAACGTTGTTATTTTCTTAATTTTTTTTAGATTTGTTAGGAAACATTTAACAATTAAACTCTATTTAGACTTATGAATGATTTTGAAAACCAAGAAAAGGTGGATGCAGAAGGAGTCTTTTCAAAGGTATTAAGGGCTGGAAGAAGAACTTATTTTTTCGATGTCCGCGAAACAAGAGCAGGGGATTATTACTTGACGATTACTGAAAGTAAAAAAAATACGCAGGAAGATGGAAATGTGTATTACAAAAAACATAAAATCTACTTGTACAAAGAAGATTTTGAAAGTTTCAAAGATATGTTAGACGAAACGACCGATTTTGTTTTTGCTCAAAAAGGACAAGAGGTAATTTCGGAAAGACATCAGAAAGATTTTGATCCAAAAATTAAAGTTGTGGGTAAAGACGAAACGCAAGTTGAATCTTTTACCAATATCGATTTTGACGATATATAGACTTTACTAAATATGCGTAAAAAGAAACCTCCACTCAATAATTTGAGCGGAGGTTTTTATTTATGCTTGAATATTTTTATGTCTCCTATCAACAATCCTCCATCTTTTTCAAAATCTATATTATCCAAAATAGTTAGATATTTAGTTATATTCTTTTTCTTGAGAAATTTGTTTAATATTATTGAATATATTCTTTGAATCTCATAATCAAACTCACATAATAGAGATTCAAGATCATAAGATTCATCAATATCTTGATTTTTTATTAATAGAATTTTATCATTTTCTAAATCAACCCGTGAAATTTCGTAAACATCAAAATCTTTAGAGTCATTGCTTATGTAATTCGTAGAGTGAGCACCAATTTTATTTCTTAATTCAATTATTTTATACTTTTTTAAATCATTAACTATTTTGGATTTGTGTGGAATTTTATGAATCTCAATTAAGTTAATTATTGCTAATTGTTGTTGATAAACAGCATTTAAAATTCCGTAAAGCCTCAGGTATTGTTCTCCTATATCTAGTATTTTAGTAGGTCCAGATAATTTAAATTTTAAGTAATTTTTCTTGGCGTATTCTGTGTCATCAATTACGTATAGAGCATTTAATAATATATTCCAATCAAATTCTTTTTCAAAGTAAAAGAATTTAATAACATCTGATTTAAAATTTTTAGATTTTTCAGGATTCCATTTAATTGAAAAATCACTTAAAACTTCATTATGTAAATCTTTATATTTACTTATAATAGACCTATTGTCCATATTTATTTTTTCTAAAATTACAATATTTTAATTTATCAGCTTTATTTAGTAAAATCATTTAATTACAAAATGTCAAGTAGAATTTATTTCAGGTTCGCATCTCGTGAGATTCTGAAACAGGTTCAGAATGACAATAAATCATACAAAAAAACCTCTCAAAGAATTCTTTGAGAGGTTTGATATATTGTAAATAAGTTAAAATCCTAACCTACTAATTCTTCTACTTTGTCAGCAGCGTCTTTTAATGTGATAGCAGAGTGAACAGCGAAACCTGATTCATCAATCATTTTCTTAGCGATTTCTGCATTTGTTCCTTGTAAACGAACAATAATTGGCACATTAATTTCGTCACCCATATTGTTGTAAGCATCTAAAATACCTTGAGCAACACGATCACAACGTACAATACCACCAAAAATATTGATTAAGATAGCTTTTACGTTTTTATCTTTTAAGATAATACGGAAACCTTTTTCTACACGCTCAGCATCAGCAGTACCACCAACGTCTAAGAAGTTTGCAGGATTACCACCAGATAATTTGATGATATCCATAGTTGCCATTGCTAAACCAGCTCCGTTAACCATACATCCTACGTTTCCGTCTAATTTTACGAAGTTTAATCCAGCTTCACCAGCTTCAACTTCTGTTGGATCTTCTTCTCTTGTATCACGTAAAGCAGCGATATCTGGATGACGGAATAATGAGTTATCATCGATAGATACTTTAGCATCTACAGCGATAATTTGATCGTCAGATGTTTTAAGAACTGGGTTAATTTCGAACATAGAAGCGTCAATCGCAACGTATGCATTATATAAAGCAGTGATAAATTTAACACCATCTTTGAAAGCATTTCCTGATAAACCTAAGTTAAAAGCAACTTTACGCGCTTGGAAACCTTGGATTCCTACAGCAGGATCAATTTCTTCTGTAAAGATTTTGTCTGGTGTGTGCTCAGCAACTTCCTCGATATCCATTCCACCTTCAGTAGAATACATAATCATGTTTTTACCAGTTGCACGATCTAACAATACAGAAACATAGTATTCTTCAGTTTCAGATTCACCTGGATAATAAACATCCTCAGCAATTAAAACTTGATGAACTTTTTTACCTTCAGCCGAAGTTTGAGGTGTTACTAACTGCATTCCGATGATTTCGTTTGCTTTCTCTTTAACTTCGTCCAAGTTTTTAGCAAGCTTTACTCCACCACCTTTTCCACGACCACCTGCGTGTACTTGTGCTTTTACGACATGCCAACCTGTACCAGTTTGTTCAGTTAATTGTTTAGCAGCTTCTACAGCTTCTTCTGGTGTAGTAGCAACGATACCACGTTGTACTTTCACACCATATTTACTAAGAATTTCTTTTCCTTGATATTCGTGAAGATTCATTTTTTTTGATTTTTCAATTACAAAAATAAAAATATTGTTGATGTATTCTAAATTTTGCCATATTAATTTTATCAGCTTATGCTAAAAAAGTGATTAATATTATTTATTTAGAGGTTACAAGATACGAATATTAATGATTTAAAAAGTCAAAACAATTGTTATATAATTTTTAAATCGTACCAAGTACACTAAAATTGTTTGTTTTGGGTTTAAAGCATTTTCGACGGAGGATTGATTTTATAATTTTATCAATAAAAAACCGTCAATTCTAGTGAAATTCTATTCTCGATACAATTTTTTATCATTTCATTTCTAAAAATTACTCGAACTGACGAATTTTAATTCAAAAAAAACTTATCACTTATGATTTAAGACTTAGTACTTAATTTATATCTTTACCTCATGATAAAAGCAGAAAATATTGTTAAGAAATTTGGTGAATTAGAAGTGCTAAAAAATGTTTCTTTATCGATTGTAGAAAAAGAAATCGTTTCTATCGTTGGTGCTTCTGGAGCAGGAAAAACAACTTTGCTTCAAATTTTAGGAACATTAGAAAAAAGTTCTGAGCCAAAGAAATATAATACTTCTATTCAGATTGCGGGACAAGATATCACGAAGTTAAACGATCGCGATTTATCTAAATTTCGTAACGAAAACATTGGATTCATTTTTCAGTTTCATCAATTGTTGCCAGAATTTAATGCAATAGAAAATATTTGTATTCCAGCTTTTATCAAGAAAACAAAAAAAGCAGAAGCCGAAAAGCGTGCAAAAGAGTTAATGTCTTATTTGGGACTTTCGCAACGTTTGACACATAAACCTAATCAACTTTCTGGAGGAGAACAACAACGTGTAGCAGTAGCTCGTGCGTTGATTAATCAGCCTAAAGTAGTTTTTGCTGATGAACCTTCTGGTAATTTAGATTCTAAAAATGCTGAAGAATTACATGAATTATTTTTCAATCTTCGAAACGAATTTGGACAAACTTTTGTCATTGTGACACATAACGAAGAATTAGCAAATATGACTGATCGAAAATTGGTGATGGCTGATGGAATTTTTCAAATAGAAATGTAAATGATTCAAGAAGAATTAAAGGATTTTTTAGACGAAAAAGTTCTTCAATATAATACATTAGACTTTATCGATTCTGATCCAGTACAGATTCCGCATAGATTTTCTGCGAAAGAAGATATCGAAATTGCTGGGTTTTTAGCGGCAACAATTGCATGGGGAAATCGTAAAATGATTATCAATAATGCGAATAAAATGATGCAGTTGATGGGAAATTCGCCTTACGATTTTGTGATGAATTTCTCTGAGAATCATTTAAAGAATTTGGGTGGTTTTGTTCACAGAACATTCAATAGTGAAGATTTGAAATTTTTCATGCAATCGCTTCGTAACATTTATCAAAATCATGGCGGATTGGAACAAGTTTTTGCAAAACATCAAACTTCAGATTCGATGCAAGCATCAATCTCGAATTTCAAACAAACTTTTTTTGAAATAGAACATCCAACTCGAACAACTAAACATATTTCAGATCCATTGAATAATTCGGCTGCAAAGCGTATCAATATGTTACCCCGTACAAATAGGATGGCTTCTACTCAACGTATTTGAGTAGAGAACCATTTTCTAAAATTACATCAAATTTACTACTATCAAAATTAGTTCCATCATAATATTCAATTAGTTCGTTTTCATCACTCATAATCTGATATTCTAATGATAGATCGTCCAATGAATCTTGGGTTAAAGCATCTAACACATCATATTCTTCAGAACTAATATCAAGTGGTTTGTATTTACTATCATTGCGAGTCAACGATAACTCTGTATTAATTCTATTGTTTACCATTTGTTCAACAGTAACTATTTTTTTAGTCTCATTTTTAGGTAACAAAAATCTAAAAACATTAGTTCTTAGACGGTGATAATATGCTATCTCATAATTTATGTATTTAAACCTAATTTGAATTATTGAATCATTACCTTTAAAGGTTATTTTAATTTCATCAATCAAATCAAAACAGATATTATGTAACGTTTCTTTATCTAATGTGTGAAAATTAACTTTTCGGTTTTCGATAATTTTATTAAACGGATCGTGAGTTTTTATTTTCAAAAGTTCCTCTTCTTTATGTTTTATTTCAATCTCTTTCCCTCTTATTTTATCATCAACACTTGTAAACCTTTTTAATACTTCTGGATCATTTTCATCACTGAACTGAATTAAATCTAATAGTCTTGTTTTCTGAGACTTTAATATTTTCAACTCTTTTTTAAGTTTTTCGATGATCTTAGTTACTGTTTCTATATTATCTTCATAATTCTGAAAATACTTCAAGTAATCTTCAACAACAGTGTTTTGAAATATAAGGGTTAAGATTAAATTGTCAAGGTTAGTAATATTGATTCCTTTAGAATCATTACAACGGTTAAGAACTTGTTTAGTTTGGTTCTTGCATCGATATATTGATGTCCTAGATTTAGGTTTATGTATTCCCTTCATCGGATCACCACAGTGTCCACAAGTTAATTTACCAGTTAATAAATAATTGTATTTATTTTTCGGTCCAGATTTAACTTTTCCGTTCTGACGAAGCAATTGAACTTCATCAAATAATATTGGATCAATAATTTTAAACGATAATTCACTAACTACAGCTCCATCTGTTTTATTATTTCGATCAAATTCTCGAATCCCTTTATATATTGTGTTTTTTAATATTCCATCTATTGTAGTACCTGTCCATTTACCAGTACCTCTTTTTGTTGGGTAGCCTTTCTCATGAAGTAGATTTGCTATTTTCCAACACCCAACACCTTGTTTTGATAAGGCAAAAATTTCTCGTACAACATCAGCTTGCTCTTTTATTTCAATATAATTATTGTCCTTATCTCTACCTAAACCAAATGGAAGAATCCCATGTGTTTTTCCTTTTGCAGCTTTCGCACGATTTGCAGATTTTACTTTTTGGGAAGTTATTTTAGCGTAGAAATTATTGAATAGCGACATTAAATTCGCTACTAACATACTTGTTTCATCTGTTAATTCAATCTTATTACTACCTAAATACAGTTCTATATTATAACTAACACAAACCCCACTAAAAAAGGTCCAAATATTCGTTGATCTTTCAATTCGAGATTGGTCATACGCAAACACATGTGTGACTTTTCCTGACTTTATTTCATGCATGAGATCCATCAAAGCAGGTCTATCCATATTAGTACCACTAATACCTATATCTTGGAATATTTCATATTCTAAATTGAGTTTTGTTGCAAGACTTATACCTGTAGAAATTTGGTCTTCAATAGAAAAATCATTTTTATTCAATTTAGAATTTGATGTTCGAGCGTAGATTGCAAGCATAATGAAGATATTTTTTTCAAAGATAATTACTCTACCATCGTAAAAACAACTAATTTTATAAACAATGGTAAATAGCAAAATTATTTGTGTTGTATCCATTTCGTATATTTAACCACTAATTGAATAAAAATGTCAGGAGATCAAAAACAACAACTAGAGCAGAAGCTTTGGGATATTGCAAATACCCTACGAGGACGAATCAATGCAGATGAATACCGTAACTACATATTAGGATTTATCTTCTTCAAATATTTATCCGAAAAACAACATTTATACGCAAACACACTTTTGGAAGATGAAGATGTGACGGAATACACATTGGTGTCTGATCCAGAAACGTTAGAAGCTATTCAAGAAGAATCGTTGGCACAGTTAGGTTATTACCTTGCTCCAAACCAGTTATTCGAAATTATCGCCAAGAAAGGTGAGAAAGAATACATCATTGAAGAATTGGAAGCGACACTGAACTACATCGAGCAATCGACAATGGGTACAGAGTCTGAAGAAGATTTCAATGGTTTGTTCCAAGATGTAGATCTAGCTTCATCTAAGCTTGGTAAGACTCCAGACAAACGTAACGAGGTTATTGTAGAAATCTTAGGTAAGTTAGCTGAAATCGACTTTAAACTTAACGAGATAGACTCTGATGTCTTAGGCGATGCTTATGAGTATTTAATCTCAAACTTTGCGGCTGGAGCTGGTAAGTCGGCTGGAGAATTCTATACACCTCAACAAGTTTCTACGATTCTTGCGAAGATCGTAACATTAGGAAAAGATAAGATCCGTTCGGTATATGATCCGACATGTGGTTCTGGTTCCTTATTGTTGCGTGTTGCCAAAGAATCTAATGTGGCTGATTTTTATGGACAAGAGCTAAACCCAACAACATACAACTTGGCTCGAATGAACATGATTTTGCACGATGTGCATTTCTCACGTTTCAACATCGAGCAGGATGATACACTAGAAGAACCTCATCATTTAGAACAACGTTTTGAAGCGATTGTGGCAAATCCTCCGTTCTCTGCAAACTGGAAAGGAGATGCGAACCCATTATATGCTTCAGATCCTCGTTTTAACCAGTTTGGAAAATTAGCACCTAAAACAAAAGCCGATTTTGCTTTCTTACAGCACATGTATTACCAACTGGCAGATAACGGTACGGTTGCTTCTGTTTTCCCACATGGAGTATTATTTCGTGGGGCAGCCGAAGGTGTGATTCGTGAATATTTTATTAAAGAATTAAATGCCATTGATGCCATTATTGGTTTACCAGCAAATATCTTTTACGGAACATCGATCCCAACATGTATTGTAGTCTTGAAGAAATGCCGTAAAGCTGATGATAACATTGTGTTTATCGATGCCAGTGGAGAGGAGAACTATATCAAAGAAGGTACACAAAATAAACTTCGTCCAGAAGATATTAATCGTATTGTGGATGCGTATGCGAACCGACAAGAGATTGAAAAATATTGCCATATCACTACTTTAGCTGAAATTGCCGAAAATGATTATAACTTAAATATTCCACGTTATGTGGATACGTTTGAGGAAGAGGAAGCAATTGATGTAGAAGCTGTATCAGATCGTTTGAAAACGATTAATACAGAGCTTTTAGAAGTAGATCAACAACTGACTTCATTTTGTAACGAATTAAATATCCCAACACCATTTTAATGTCATTGTCATTCTGAACTTGTTTCAGAATCTCAAAAGATTTAAAATGAATTTAAACACAACAAAATGAAACAACAAAATACATCACAACCCAAGTTGAGGTTTCCTGAATTTAGTGGGGATTGGAATAAATCCAAAATCCAAAATTTATCAAAATTTATTGGTGGAGGTACTCCTGATACTTCCAATACTGAATTCTGGGATGGTGATATACCATGGATATCTAGTTCTGATATTAATGAAAATGAAATCACTAATATTAATATTACTAGATATATTTCTAAAAATGCTCTTGAAAATTCAGCAACAAAACTAATACCTAAAGGAAGCTTATTAGTAGTATCTAGAGTTGGTGTTGGAAAGTTTGCAATAGCATCACAGGATATTTGTACTAGTCAAGATTTCACAAATTTAATTTTAGATGAAAATATTATAAACAATTTATTCCTAGCATATCAATTATATTCAAATAGGAATGTGTTGTATAAAATTTCGCAAGGAACTTCGATTAAAGGTTTTACAAGTAATGATTTAAAAACAGTATCAGTATTTATAACTTCTCTCCCAGAACAACAAAAAATAGCCGATTACTTAACAACCATCGATAAAAAAATCGAACTATTAACGGAGAAAAAAACAGAATTATCACGCTACAAAAAAGCGATGATGCAAAAACTGTTTGCACAAGAAATTCGTTTCAAAGATGAAAACGGCAACGATTATCCTGAGTGGGAGGAGAAACGTTTGGGAGATGTTGGTACTTTTTATTCAGGTCAAGGATTCAATGAGAAAGAGCAAGGTGGTGATATTGGAGTTCCTTTTATAAAAGTTTCCGATATGAATCTTGTAGGAAATGAAATTTTTATTAAATCAGCAAATAATTATGTTACAGATTTTCAAATAAATAAAAACAATTATAAAGTAATAAGTTCTTCTACGATACTATTTGCAAAAGTTGGTGCTGCTATTTTTTTAGAGAGAAAAAGAATAGGTGAAAATTTAATAATTGATAATAATATGATGGGATTCACACCAAATGGTAATATTATTTACTATTATTATATTTTCCAAAATATTAGATTGAGTAAGTATGCTCAAACTGGAGCATTACCTTCTTACAATTCAAAAGATATAGGCACAATAAAAGTGAATATATCTTCGATACAAGAACAGAATAAAATTGCTAATTTCTTATCTGCAATTGATGAGAGCATCACCAAAGTAGAGGAACAAATTAAGGAAACCCAAAACTTTAAGAAAGCGATGTTGCAGCAACTGTTTGTGTAACCTCAACTTAACACTATGAACGCACAACCAGAACAACTACTAGAAAACAATTTAATCGATCAGTTGGTGGGATTAGGTTACGAACGCATCACACTTCGTCAGGAAGCAGATGTGGTGGCTAACTTCAAACAACAGATTGAAAAACATAATAAATTAACCCTAACAGATTCAGAATTTAACCAGATTCTAATCTACATCAACAAAGGGAATACTTTCGACCGTGCTAAAACACTTCGTTCTCGTATTCCTTATGTAAATGAATTGGGTGAGAATAAAACCATCCAACTGATCGACGCTAAAAACTGGTGTAAAAACGAGTTCCAAGTATCGAATCAAATCTCGATGAAAGGTGATTACCAAAACCGTTACGATGTTACTATTCTGATCAATGGTTTGCCATTGGTGCAGGTGGAATTGAAAAGACGAGGTTTAGAGTTAAAAGAAGCTTTCAATCAAATCAACCGTTACCAACGTCATTCATACGGTGCAGGTTTTGGATTATTCCAATTCATTCAACTTTTCGTGATCAGTAATGGGGTTAATACCAAGTATTACTGTAACGGAAGAGTGAAAGACAGATCATTTAAACAAACCTTCTATTGGGCTGATAAAGAGAATGAGTTAATCACCAACCTTTCAGAATTTGCAGATGCGTTTATGAATCCATGTCAGCTTTCTAAAATGATCACACAGTACATTGTACTGAACGAAACACAGAAAGCGTTGATGGTGCTTCGTCCATACCAATACTATGCCGTTGAAGCGATTATCAACCAAGTAAAGACGACAACAGATTACGGTTATATTTGGCATACTACGGGATCAGGAAAAACTTTAACTTCATTTAAAGCTGCTCAGATTTTAACAACATTACCAGAAGTTCATAAAGTGGTTTTTGTGGTCGATCGTAAGGATTTGGATACACAAACGGCAAAGGAGTTCAATAGTTTTAGTAAAGGTTCCATAGATTCTACCAATAACACTAAAACATTGGTAGATCAAATGACGGGTAAGAATAAACTGATTGTAACAACGATACAGAAATTGAATAATGCCATTTCTAAGCCATATTACCTAAAGGATATGAACGCGTTAGAAAATGAGCGTATCGTCTTTATTTTTGATGAATGTCACCGTTCTCAGTTTGGACAAACCCACGAAACCATAAAGAATTTCTTCAAAGGTTGTCAGATGTTCGGATTCACTGGAACTCCAATCTTTGCTAAAAATGCAGGTACAAATGATTATGGAAAACGAACGACAGAAATGTTGTTTGGTAAATCATTACACAAATATGTAATAACGGATGCGATCCGTGATGGGAACGTTTTACGTTTCGCTGTGGAGTACATTAGAACCTTCAAGGAAAAAGAGAACATACAAGACATCGAGATCGAAAAGATCGATGAACCAGAGGTGATGAATTCTCCAATTCGTAGAAAAGCTATCGTTAATCACATCATCCAGAACCATCAAAAGAAAACTCATAATAAAGAGTTTACAGCAATGTTTTGTGTAAGTGATACGGATGCAGCTATTGCGTATTATAAACTCTTTAAGGAAGCGAAAGAGCGTGGAGAACATAACCTGAAAGTGGCTACTATTTTTACTTATGCAGCGAATGAGGAGGAAAAGAAAAATCCTGAATCCAATTACATTCCTGATGAGGATGAATTAAATGTTGCAGCTGAAGAACAAACACCATATCTAGCAAAATACAAGCGTGAAGAGTTGGATGATTTTATTAAGGATTACAATGCCATGTTCCAACGAAATTATTCAACGAAAGACTCAGCGTTGTTCTACCAATATTACAATGATATTGCAGACAAGGTTAAAGCTAAACAAATCGACATCTTGTTAGTCGTAAACATGTTTTTAACGGGATTTGACAGCAAAACCTTGAACACATTATATGTTGATAAGAATTTGAAATATCATGGCTTAATTCAAGCCTATTCACGTACAAATCGTATTCTTGATGAGGTTAAGAGTCATGGGAATATCGTTTGTTACCGAAACTTGAAAGATGCTACGGATGAAGCAATTGAATTGTTTGCAAACAAAGATGCTGTAAGTGAAATTATCGAACCACCATACGAAGCGTTGGATCAGAAGTTACAAGAGAAATATCAATCATTACTGGCAATTACACCAACGGTTGATAGTGTTAACAAATTGCGTAACGAAGAAGAACAAGCTGAATTTATCCAAGCGTTCAGAGATGTGATGCGTTTGATCAATAAAATGAAGCAGTACGGTGATTTTAGCTTTGATACACTACCAATTTCACATCAAGAGTTTGAAGATTATAAAAGTAAGTACCTTGATATCTACGAAGAGAAAATTAAACCTCCACCAGATGGAACAAACACACATTCGATTTTAGATGATTTAGATTTCGAGCTAGAGTTGATCCATCGTGATGAAATTAATGTAACCTATATAATGAACCTTCTGATTAAGTTACAAGCAGCACCAGTTGCTGAGAAACCATCCCAAGAGAAGATGATTCAGGATCTTTTAAACTCAGATATCAAGCTTAGAAGTAAAAAGGAATTGATAGAGAAGTTTATTCAGAAGAATTTACCATTGGTAACAGATCCAGACCAAGTGATCCAAGCTTTCGATGATTTCATTGTAGCTGAACGTAGAGAAGCAATGTTATCATTGAGTCAAGAAGAAGCATTAGATCCAACGAAAGTTGAAAACGTAATTGGTGAATACCTTTTTACGGAGAAAAAACCTTTGCGTGACGACATTGTGAGCACAATGCTAAAAAAACCAACACTAAAAGAAAGAAAAACTAAAATAGAAAGAGTAACCCACCGAATCTACGACTTCGTGAATACTTACGTGGTTGGGTTTGGAAGATAATATAAAGCAGGATTATTCCTGCTTTTTTTATACCCCCTACCTATGGTAGTCCTCCCTCCGTATCCTACAAAATAATCCTCCCTCCGTTTACAATTTCTGAACAAGTAAGTTGGAATGAAAAAAAAATAACCAGTTCAAATTTTAAATATTTTAATTGGACATAAAATATATATCTAAAAATAATCCAACAATACTATTATAGATTATGAAAAATAAATAAAAACATAGTTAATTGATTTTTAATGAATTATTGTTTTTATTAAAAATATTTTTTATAAAAAACTTTACATTTTACTAATGTCCAGTATTTATGATATAGTAGGTTGCTGTCATGGGCACCCTATACAATATGAGTAAGTAATACTCTATTATAAGTTAAATAAATATGGAGAATTTTAAACCAACAAAATATTTTATAGATAATGAATTAACAACTTTATCTGATAGACATTTAAGACGTAATTGCGCAAAAGCCCTTGAAAATGGAGAAACATATGTAAAAATTGGAAAAAATAAGAAGCAGAAGGATATTTGGTTAATAGAAGTATCATCAATTGGGTTAGTTGGTGAAAGAATTCGTAAACCTAAAAAGGAAATTAAACCAGAAAATTACTTCAATATTGAGGTAAGCATCAATTTTAATGATCGATCTGATTACGTATATTATTCTGAAATTGTAAGATTGTTTAAATTTTACTCCGGATGTGATTTAGTTTACAAAATAGAAAATGATCCGAACAATAAATACAATAATCATCTCCATATGGGAGTACATGGTCAATATAAAACTGTAAAGAAATATATAGATTATATAGTCCAAAATATTCTACAAAAAAAATGCAATATGTATTATGATAAATCAACCGGAGAACATAAATCTTCTGTACGTGTTAGAAAAATTGTTGATGAGGATGCTTTTGTTGATTATATAAGTAAAGGTTATGATAGATTAGGTGGTGACTTTCCTAGTTACCTTATTTAGCTTAAAACCAACTCCATTCACCAAATTTCTATTATTTTTCTAAAATTTTCACTAGAATAAATCACAAGTAATTGATTTACAGTGTTTAGTATTTATTTTAGTTGAAAATAATATGTATTTTAATGCAGAAAATGACACATAAAAGTGTTTTAAGTAGTAGAATTGAACATAAAACCAGCACTAAAATACCCCTGCAATACTATACTAATTTTTTCAATTTTTGTACTGTACCACTACTTAGTTTGCATAACTTCATAACCTCTCTAATTGATCTGCCTTTTCGAATTAGTCGTATTGCTTCTGGGTATTTTTCAAGAAATTTTTGATTGGATTCTGTTGACCCAACATTTCTCCCCAGTTTACCACCTTCTGCGATGTATTTTCTTCTTCCGGAATTCAATCGCTCCTTTGTTAATTCTAGCTCATTACGAGCCATTACAGCAGCTATTTGAAGCATTGCCTGAGCCATTGTATTCTCCTTTCCATTAATGAAAGTATGTAACTTGTAATTATCTATCAACAAGTTTATTTGGTGCTTATTGCATTCTTCTAGAAATAGTGAAAATGTAGAAATCTTTCGAGAAATCCTTGAAACTTCTGTTACTAGAATATTCTCAATATTATTCTCAATACAATATTGGAGAATTGAATCATTTTCTATTTGATTATCCAAACCACTTTTATAGTAGGAAAACGTTTTGACAATTTCATATGCACCTTGATATAGATCTGTTAAATCTTCAACTTGACGAGAAACATCTTGTTTAGTTTCATTCGTTGAACATCTTGCGATAATAATAGCATTTGGTTTCATGTTATATCAATTTTAATCAAAGATAAAAAATAATACAATATAGTGTATCAAATTTATATTGAAATAGATTTAAAATGATACATTTATAATATTGATACATTAAAACCCTTCAAAAACGCCTAAACCAAATAAAGCGAAATCATATTTCACTGGATCATTTGCGTCCAGTTCGCGGAGTTTTGTATCCAGTTCTTTCAACGCTTTTGCATCATTTTGTTTTCGTGTCAAAATTCCTAATTTTCGTGCAACATTACCCGAATGTACATCTAAGGGACATGATAAAATAGACGTTGGAATAGATTTCCATATTCCTAAATCCACCCCTTGATTATCTTGTCTACAAAACCACCTCAACATCATGTTTAACCTTTTTGCAGCTGAATTATTCAACGGATCTGAGACGTGTTTCGTTGTTCTATCCAAATGATTAATTTCAAAAAAAGTTTGTTTGAATTTAGAAATTGATTCCTGTGTTGAATCGGAAGTTTGATGTTGACTAAAAACATGTTCTAAACCATCATGATTTTGATAAATATTACGAAGAGATTTCAAGAAAAATTTTAAATCTTCACTATTAAATGTTCGGTGAACAAATCCATCAATAGTATTAATATTATTATCGGACGCATTCATCAAAAAATCATAAGGAGAATTGCCCATTAAATTCATCATCTTATTTGCGTTTTTGATAATCATTTTACGGTTTCCCCAAGAAATTGTTGCAGCTAAAAATCCAGCAATCTCAATATCTTCCTTTAATGAATAACGATGAGGTATTTGAACTGGATCAGAATCAATAAATTCTAATGTGTTGTACTGAACCACTTTTTCGTCTAGAAAATCCTTAATATTAGTCATAATTCAAAGATACAAAGAAGTAATTTTATTATGCTACCTTATTTATACGTGCAAACATGTACTTGCGTTGGATGATTCGTGATGACAAACAAGGCGTAGATTTAGGAATTTGGAAATCCATTCCAACTTCTATTCTTTCCTGTCCTTTGGATGTACATTCGGGAAATGTTGCACGAAAATTAAATATTCTGACTCGAAAACAAAATGATGCAAAAGCATTGAAAGAACTTGATACAAAATTGCGAGAAATGGATGCAAATGATCCTGTGAAATATGATTTCGCTTTATTTGGTTTGGGTGTTTTCGAAGGGTTTTAACTGAACTGAAAATAATTTTATTTAGAAAAATTAGAATTAAATTCGCTAAAAATAAGTTTGTATGAAAGAATTGAATGGAATAAAATATATCGAACGTTTACCTGTTGTTTCGACTGAAAAAACGCCTCTTTTTGTGCTGATACATGGTTATGGAAGCAACGAAGAAGATTTGTTTTCATTTGCACAAGATTTACCGCAGAATGCGCATATTATAAGTGTACGAGCGTTGCATGATATTGTGTATGGCGGATATGCGTGGTATGATATTAATTTTGTGAACAATGAAAAATGGATGGATGAAACGCAAGCAATAGAATCGCGTAATAAATTGGTCGAATTTATTGATGCAATTGTTCAACAAGAGAATTTAGATGACGCAAATGTAACATTGATGGGCTTTAGCCAAGGTGCAATTTTGAGTTATGCGATTTCGCTAAATAATCCAGAAAAGATTAAAAACGTGGCTATTTTAAGTGGTTATCAAGAAGCTAAAATTATTGGAGATTTTGATCAATCGAAAGATTTTTCGAACTTAAATTTCTTTGTTTCGCACGGAACAGAAGATGTTGTATTGCCAATTGAATTAGGACGAATGGGTGACGAGTTTTTAAAATCGATGAATATTAATTTTGAATACCACGAATATAGAAGTGGACACGGAATTGTTCCTCAAAATTATTATGATTTGATGGATTGGATCAAAAGATTTTAATCCTAAAAATAATGAAATTCTGAAACAAATTCAGAATGACTTTCTTTGTTTATAGCCAATGACTAATAATAATGAAAATTGTCATATTGAGTGATTTTCGTTTCGATAGAATAAGAAAATTGTATCGAAATATCTCAATTTAAATAAATTTAACTTCTATGGCGTCGCCGTGATATTCCTTGAACGAGGCGTCATAGAATTCGATATTCGTGTAACGATATAACAATTCGGTAATTTCTTTTTTCAGAATTCCTTTTCCATAACCGTGAATTAAAATCAATCGAATTTGACTTTCGAACATAGCGCGCTCCACCTCATTTCGTGCAACATCTAATTGTGTTTGTATAATTTGCGCATTATCCAAATCACGCCAATTATCAACTAAATTTTCGATATGCAAATCAATTTCTCGCGTTAAATAAGGATGTCGATGAGATTTGCGAAAAGTCTTAAACTTAGGTTTCGAAAATTCTTTGATTTTCTCATCTCGATATTCTTCATAGTCAATTTCAATATCTTTGATGATTTCATCTTGGCGATACTCATATTCAAAACCAAACTCATCATTAAAGTAAACAAAATCACCTTTCAATTTGGAAATTGTTCCCGAAATATTATCATCTATCACTTTAACTTTTGTACCAATTTTGAACATTCGACTACTTTTTCTGCAAAATTAAGAATTATTTTATGAGTTTTTAAGTTGTTGTATTATTCAATTCAAACTCAATGTTGTATTTTTGTTTATTAAACTAACCAAATGTCAAATCAACATAGAAAAATAAAAGTACTTTTTAGGCTTCGTTCATTAGAAATGGGTGGAGTTCCAATAGTAGTTTTAGATTTGTTGCGAAACTTACCAAAAGATAAATTCGACTTTACTTTGATGCTTAACTTGTATCAAGGCGAATTGATTAAAGAAATTCCTATAACCTTTAGTTGTAATCAACAATCCAAAATCAGGAATTTCTGAATCGTTTAGATCAATTCGTTCTAATCTGAAATATTTATACAAGAATCCAGGACTTGAAGATGATAACAAAACGATTTTAATGACATCATTTATTGGAGGTGAAGGTAAAATTTTCAATGCGATGAATATTGCGAGTTCACTTGGTTCTATGGATAAGAAAACGGTTCTGATTGGATTAGATTTACGTCAACCAAAAATCTTTGATGATTTTAACATTAATAATAAAACAGGTGTAACAGACTATGTTGCGGATGATTTAGAGTTAAATCAAATTACACAACGTACAATTTTACCAAATTTAGATATTATTTCAGCAGGTCCAATTCCTCCAAATCCTTCAGAATTGATTTTGAGTAATCGAATGGATCAATTATTTGCTGAATTGAAAGAGAAATATGAATTCGTAATTATAGATTCACCGCCAATAGGATTAGTAACAGATTCGTACGATTTGATGCTTAACGCAGATTGCACATTGTATGTAACACGTTACAACTATTCGGAGAAAAACTTTATCCATGCAATTTCGAATAAATATGATGAAGGTGAGGTTTCGAATGTCGGAATTATATTCAACGATTTCCAAATTAAAACTGGCTACGGTTACGGATATGGTTACGGCTACGGCTACGGATATTTTGCTGGAGATGAGAATTTTGATAATTCATCATTCGGAAAAATAAAATGTTTAGCTTCTCGAAATAAAAGTAAATTCTTTTAATTGAAATGATCTTAAAGAACATATTTGATTATATACTTGCATTAATCCTACTAATATTTTTAGTTGGGTTAATTGTTTTGTTAATTATCATAAGTTCTATAGATACCAATCAATTTGGCGTTTTTACACAAAAAAGAGTTGGGAAAGACGGAAGATTTTTCAATATTTATAAAATCAGAACGATTAAAGGGGTTTCTAAATCGACAATAACAACCGATCAACATCAAATTACCAAAATTGGAAAGATTCTTCGAGATTATAAATTAGATGAATTACCTCAATTATTCAATATTCTAATAGGGGAAATGAGTTTTGTTGGACCTCGTCCTGATGTCGCTGGTTATGCAGATAAATTGGTTGGAGAGGATAGATTGGTGTTGAAAGTTAAACCTGGAATTACTGGTCCTGCTCAATTGAAATATTGTAAAGAAGAAGAAATTTTATCCAATGTAAATGATCCAATCAAATATAATGATGAAATTCTTTGGCCAGATAAAGTTAAGATCAATGTAGAATATGTAAAGAATTGGAGTTTTCGACAAGATTTGATTTACATGTTTCAAACAATATTCAAAAAATAAAAAGAGAATCCTAAATTGGATTCTCTTCTATTTTTAAAAATATTTTCGTTTTTCTAAACTTGGATAACACCTAAATTAAATTGTTTTTCAATCGGAGCATGATTCGCAGCTTCAATTCCCATCGAAATCCATTTACGCGTATCCAAAGGATCAATAATTCCATCTGTCCACAAACGTGCCGCAGCATAATAAGGACTTGTTTCATCATTGTATTTTGCTGTAATTTCGTTCAAAAGTTCTTGCTTTTTCACTTCATCAACTTCTACACCTTGCGCTTTCAAAGTCGCTTCTTTTATTTGTAGCAAAACTTTCGCCGCTTGCTCACCTCCCATAACTGCCAATTGAGCCGAAGGCCAAGCCGCAATTAATCTAGGATCATAAGCTTTTCCACACATAGCATAGTTTCCTGCACCATAAGAATTACCAACTATAATCGTGAATTTTGGAACAACAGAATTCGAAACTGCATTTACCATTTTCGCACCATCTTTGATAATACCACCATGTTCAGATTTAGATCCAACCATAAAACCAGTCACATCTTGTAAGAAAACTAACGGAATTTTCTTTTGGTTACAATTCGCAATAAAACGAGTCGCTTTATCCGCAGAATCTGAATAAATCACACCACCGAACTGCATTCCGTCTTTTTTAGACTTCACGATTTTACGTTGATTAGCTACAATTCCAACCGCCCAACCATCAATTCGAGCATAAGTACAAATAATTGATTTTCCATAATCAGGCTTATATTCGTCCAATTCTGAGTTATCAACAATTCTGTTAATAATGTCATACATATCGTACTGCTCAGCACGAGATTCAGGTAAAATACCATAGATTTCTTGCTCATCTAAAGCAGGCTTTGCTGCTTCAATTCGATTAAATCCAGCTTTTTCATAATCACCAATTTTACCAACAATAGATTTTATTCTATCCAACGCATCTTTATCATCTTTTGCTTTATAATCAGTCACGCCAGAGATTTCGCAATGTGTTGTTGCTCCACCTAAAGTTTCGTTGTCAATATCTTCTCCAATAGCTGCTTTTACCAAATAACTTCCTGCCAAGAAAATAGAACCTGTTTTGTCTACAATCATTGCTTCGTCGCTCATAATTGGTAAATATGCTCCACCAGCAACACAACTTCCCATCACAGCAGAAATTTGAGTAATTCCCATTGATGACATGATTGCATTATTGCGGAAAATTCGACCAAACATTTCTTTATCAGGAAAAATCTCATCTTGCATTGGTAAATAAACACCTGCGCTGTCCACCAAATAAATAATTGGCAATTTATTTTCCATCGCAATTTCTTGAGCACGCAAATTCTTTTTACCTGTAATTGGGAACCAAGCACCAGCTTTTACTGTCGCATCATTTGCAACAACAATACACTGTTTACCAGAAATGTAACCAATTTTCACAACAACACCTCCCGAAGGACATCCGCCGTGTTCTTTGTACATTTCATCTCCTGTTAAAGCACCAATCTCTATGTTCGGTTTTTTTTCGTCCAAAAGATAATCAATACGTTCCCTTGCAGACATTTTTCCTTTGCTATGCAACGCATCAATTCTTTTTTGACCTCCGCCAAGGTAAACTTGTTTCAGTTTTTGGCGTAGTTTAGAAAGTAATAATTTGTTATGATCCTCTCTTTTATTAAAAGTTAAATCCATTGTGGTTTTCTGTTTGTTTACAGCCCTAAACTAATGAATTTTATCGAATTCTTAAAATGAAATTTAGACTTGAGAATCAATGAATACAAAGTTCTTGCAATGCGTTTGGATTTGAGGAAAAAATGATAGAAAATCAGTTTCTAGATTCGCATAATTTTTTTCAAATTCGGGAATGATTTGATGTAAATTATTCTCAAATTTTGCTCGACTTCCGATTCCTTTTAATGTTTTTTGAACGCCTTCTATGGTCGAATAATTTTCGAACCAATCATATTTCAACAAATAAAAAATGATTTCTTGTAGTTTTTTTGGAAGCGAATTGTATTCATCCTTAAATAATTGATAACAATCTGATTTGAATTTTTCGAAAGGAGTTTCAGAATAATTATTCCAATATTTAATCAAAAAATAATCATAAATCACATCAATAATAATTGGTGCAAATTTGTGTTGTGTTTCGTGAAAATAACTTGAACTTTGTTTGACAGTTTCGTGAGAATCTGTAAATGTATCAATTGAACGATGCAATAAAATGCCTTTCTGAATATCTTCTGGAAAATCTAAATATTGTTTTCCCTTTACAGTTTCACCAAGCAAATTTCCAATTTGAAGCGATTGATTTCCGAAAGATAAATATTGATGTGCGACAAAGTTCATAAGGCTTGTTTAGTATCATAAAGTTAAGTTTTTTTGAATAAACCTGTGTTATTTTACTGTGAAGAAAAAAGCCATCTAAAAAAGATGGCTTAAGAATTATATTTTTATTCGTTATTTCCAGAAATTTGATTGATTTTTTCTTCTAAAATCGGATAATATTCGATCATAGAATCTTTTAAATTTCGATCCAAACTTAATGCATTTTGCAACGCTTCATTTCCTAATTGATCTTGCTCTGTAATATAATAGACATTACTCAATTGATAGAAAAATTCGGCACGATTAAAATTCTTTAAAGCGCCTGTTAATAAGACTGCAATCGCTTGTTCGTATTCTCCAACGGCAATCAAAGTTTCGACGTAAGCAAACCAAGTATTGAATACTAAAGGTTTCATTTCAACAAGTTTTGAAAGGTTTTTTATAGCTTCCTCAAACTTCATTTGTTTCAGAAAATAGTAAGTTGAATCTGTATAATATTCGTAATTATCGCCATTCAATTCTATCGCTCGCTGAATGTAATATTCGGCTTCTTCAATATTTTCTAATTTGTTGTAAAGCGAAGCTGCTTTTGCCCAAACTTTATCCAATTGCGGATCTTCTTTTATCGCAATATGATAAGCTTTCAATGCTTTTTGTGGTTTCTCTAACTTTTCGTACAATTCACCAATTTTCATATGCGTAACAGCGGGCGAATCATCAAATTCTAATGTTTCTTCTAGCGTTTCTATTGCTTTATTATATTCTCCTAATTCTTCCAATGAAAGCGCTTTGTTAGCATGACCAACAATAGAGTTAGGATTAATCGCGAGCACGTAATCCAATGCATTTATAGCTTCGTCATACATTTTTTTGTGATTGTACAACAGACCAAGTTGCAACCAAGAAACTTCCGAATATGGATTATCGTCAATAAAATCTTTTAAAAATTCGATGCATTCATCAGGATTATGAATTTCTTCGTAGCATTGAATAATAGAGTAGAAAGTATAATCGTTTTCTGGATTGAATTTCAATGCTTTTTTGAAAGCAATTAACGCAGAATGAACTTCATCTAAATTCAAATATTCATTTCCGATACAATTGCAAATAAAATCAGTTTCTTCTTCGTCTATTTGCAAAGCTTCTTCATAAAAATTTATCGCTTTTCGAGGCATATTTTTCAATCCCCAAAAACGTGCTTGTACAAGAAGGTAATCTAATTCGTTTGCAGCTAAATCTTTTAAATCTTTGATGAGTTTTGCAGCTTTTTTTAAATCCTCAGTTGTAAGAAAATATTCGATTCTCTTGATTTTGATATCTATATTCTCGGGATGCATTTTTTCTGCAAAATCCAACGAACGTTTTGCATATTCGCTATCATTTACTTCAAGATAGAACTCAATAATTTCGACCAAATCCTCCGAATCGTAATACTTATATTCACGATTATCAAGCATTTGCTCAAAACCTTCAATTAGCTCGTTATTAAAAAAATCTTCGTCCATAGTGATAGACTAATTTACAAAATAAAATGTGCAAAAATCATAACGAATTGTTAGAGTTTTGCACATTTGTTAAACAATTAAAATAGATTGTTTTAGATGATATTTTTTATGCTTTCGATCATTTTATCAGCTAATTTATTTGCATTTTCTTCTGAGGTACTTTCAGTATAAATACGAATAATTGGCTCTGTGTTTGATTTTCTTAAATGAACCCATTCTGTAGGGAAATCAATTTTAACTCCATCAACCGTATTGATTTCTTCGTTTTTGTAAACTTCCTGAATTTTAACTAACAATTCGTCAACATTGATTTCTGGTGTTAATTCGATTTTCTTTTTCGCCATAAAATATGCTGGATAAGAAGCTCTCAATTCTGAAACTGATTTATCTTGTTCAGCTAAATATGTCAAGAATAAAGCAATTCCTACTAAAGAATCGCGCCCGTAGTGTAATTCTGGATAAATAATACCACCGTTTCCTTCTCCACCAATTTTAGCATCAACGTTTTTCATTTCAACTACAACATTTACTTCTCCAACTGCTGATGGTGAATATTTTTGACCATATTTTTCAGAAATATCGCGTAATGCACGAGAAGAAGATAAGTTAGAAACTGTTGCTGAAGGCGTTTTTGACAATACATAATCTGCGACTGCAACTAATGTGTATTCTTCTCCAAACATTTCACCTTTCTCATCGATAATTGCTAAACGGTCAACATCTGGATCTACCACAATTCCGAAATCAGCTTGTTCGTCGATTACTTTTTTACAGATATCACCTAAATGTTCTTTTAAAGGCTCTGGATTATGAGGAAAATGTCCGTTTGGCTCGCAATACATATCGTAATGAATTACACCTAAACGTTGTAATAACTTAGGAATTGCAATTCCTCCAGTTGAATTTACTGCGTCAATCGCAACTTTGAAATTTTTCTCTTGAATCGCTTTTGCATTCACTAATGGCAAAGCCAAAATTTTCTCGATATGTAAATCAATTGCATCATCAAAAGTTTCATAAGAACCTAAATCATCAACTTTAGCAAATGTATAATCATCTTTATCTGCGAAAGCTAAAATTTGCGCACCATCTGTTGCAGAAACAAATTCTCCTTTTGCATTCAATAATTTCAACGCATTCCATTCTTTTGGATTGTGAGAAGCAGTTAAAATAATTCCTCCATCTGCATGTAAATGTGTCACCATAACTTCTACAGTTGGAGTAGTAGATAAACCTAAATCGACAACATTAATTCCTAATCCTTGTAAAGTTGAACAAACTAATTGAGAAACCATTTGTCCAGAAATACGAGCGTCACGACCTACAATTACTTTATATTCTGATTGATTTGATTGATTCTTAAGCCAAGTTCCGTAAGCAGCTGCGAATTTTACAGCGTCTATAGGAGTTAAATTATCTCCCGGTTTTCCTCCGATTGTTCCACGAAAACCTGAAATAGATTTGATTAGAGACATAAATTTTATTTTATAGTGTTACAAATTTACAAATTACAAAAACTTTTCTTATCTTTTTGGAACGATTTTAGTTAAGATTTACTTAACAATTTTTAAAACCATAAAAAATACTATTAATTATGATGACAACTTCATTTATTATGTTAGGTATTACCGGAGTTTGGAGCTTTTTGGTATACTTAGTGTTCGGTTTAATTTGTGCTGGAATTGCTAAAGCAATAATGCCAGGTAAAGATCCGGGAGGATTTTGGGTAACTGCACTTATAGGTATTGTTGGTGCATATTTAGGAGCTTATATGCGTACAATTTTAGGAATTTCTCATGATGGAGAAGTGAGTTTTTTCAGTCCGTTGGATTGGATTTTTTCAATTTTAGGATCATTAATTTTATTATTTATCTGGAAAAAATTATTAGCACCAATGTTTAATAAATAATTCATTACAATTATAAAAAAAATCCTTTATCAGAGACTGATAAAGGATTTTTTTTATTCATATTATTTATAAAGGAAGAATTGCTTTTTCGTATTTCTGATTAATCATAATTGCAGAAGCTTCGTAAAAAGCAATAAATCCGCAGATGATTCCTGTCCAACCAGCAAAATGTAAAATACTTTGACTTCCTGTAAAGTTACCTGCTGCTAATAACAAGAATAATAAGGTTAACGAACCAAATAATAATTTTCCGACCAAATTACCTTTTAATGTTTGTAAAAAGTTGATTAATGTAAATAATCCCCACATTCCTAAATAACATCCCATTGCATTTCCGTCCGGTTTTTCTACGCCAAACATCGGTGCTAACCATATAAATACAAGTGTTAACCAAAAAGCACCATAAGACATGAATGCAATACTACCAAAGTTGTTTCCTTTTTTCCATTCCATAACGCCAGCCACAAATTGTGCTCCACCTCCAAAGAAAACACCCATTCCCATAATCATACTATTAACAGGAAAAAAGCCTGCATTGTGTATGTTTAATAAAACAGTTGTCATTGCAAAACCAAATAATCCTAAAGGTCCAGGGTTTGCTGTTTGGTCTTTAATCGAGTAAATATTATTCATGTTATTTATTATTTTTAGACAATAATAATCTGAAAATAATAAATAAAAAAGAATTTATTCATAAAAAGTGTGTAACGTACACTACAAAAGTATTTTAAATGAATAAATTATTGATATTTAATAAATTGGTTACTAAAATTTTTATTGTCTTAAATAAATAAAAAAATCCGTTAATTATTATTAACGGATTTTTGAATTTGAAATATAATGTGATTATTTCTTTTTGTTCTTTTGTTGTTGCTCTTGCATTTCTTGAGCTTGTTTCATCATTTCTTGCATTTTCGAAGCAAACTTACCTGTTTTTTTAGGTTTCGTTTTATTTGTTTCGATGATTTGATGAATCTTCGCTTCGTGAATCATATATTTCTTAATATATAACACGATGAAAATATTAATCGCATTGGATACTAAATAATACCAAGATAAACCTGAAGCGTAATTGTTAAGGAATACAAAGAAGAAAACTGGCATTACATACATCATGTATTTCATGAATTGCATGTTTGGCAT
>NZ_DKSQ01000100.1:0-16457 GCF_002472765.1 Empedobacter sp. UBA7252 | reverse complement strand
AATGGATTCTCTTTTACCAGATATCGAAGATAATAATGAATTAACTTCTGTGGTAAATGAGATTTTTTATAATTCGAAAAACTTATCAGCAATCCGAATTATTCCAAGAGATCGTTGGCGAAAATTTTTCGAAGTATTGTATCAAGATATCGAACCAGATAATTTTAAAGGAAACGTTAACAATATTCAGAATCAGCTTTTACAAGCAATTTCTATTTTGACGGTTCGTATTACTGGAGGATTTTCGGATAAAGAAATGATGCGTTACAGTAACGAGGTTAATTATCTTGATAATCCATTCTCTAAACTTTCGATGCAGATTAGTAACATTATCGAAAATCCACAAGCTGGCTTTGATATGTTAGAAATCAAAGAAAGTATTTCGAAATGTAAACATTTGTTAAATGATATTTTAACACAAAAAGATTACAAAGGAATTTCATTGAAAGTTGCATCAAAAATCAATCGTTTGCAACAACAATTAGTTCGTTTGCAAACAATTTTAAATAGTTATAATGAACTAAGATTACACGGAATAATTTCTTTCTATAGTCTTGCAACAAAGAAATGGGTTGAATTTTATGCACCAAAGAATTTTATGAGTAATCAGTTAGGTTCTACGGTTTATTTAATCACTTTCTTAGTTACTTATCATAATGGTAAGACAGGAGAAAAATATATTACGCAGACAGCCAAAGAGTATAACAAGATGTTTTGGACAGCTTGTGGAGGTGGTTTTATTGTTTCTTTTTTGTGTTTTATCAAAACCGGAATTGGAAATATACATGATACATCGCCATTGTTTAAAGCATTTTTCTTTAGTATTAATTACGCTGTTGGTTTCTGTACGATTTATTTGACACATATGACGCTTGCTACAAAACAGCCTTCTATGACAGCAGCTCGTTTAGCTCGTTCGCTTGTGCCGACTTCTGGTTCTGAACTGAATGTGAAAGATTTTACAACTTTATTTGCGCAATTAGTAAGAAGCCAAATGATTGCTTTTTTAGGAAATGTTGTTGCAGGTTTTGTGGTTTCATTAGGAATATTTTATTTACTCAACGAAATCTTAGGATTAGAAGTTTTAAAATATTCTAAAGCGTATCATTATTGGGAAGAAGTAGTGATAATGGATTGGCATATTTTTTACTTCGGAGCAATTGCTGGAGTCTTCTTATTCCTTTCAGGATTAATTTCTGGAATTACAATTAATAATCAACGTTTTCATAATATTCCAGAACGTATTTATAATCATCCAATTCTGAAGAAATCATTTTCAGAACGTAGAAGAAGAAGAATTTCGAATTGGTTTGAGAAAAATATGGGAGGAGTTGTCGGTAATGTTGCATTCGGTTTTATGATGGGATGTGCCTTTTTGATTGGCGATTTTACAGGTCAACCTTTCGATATTCGACACATTACTTTCGTTTCAGGAAACTTCGCGATTGGTATTGGAGGAATGGGCTATCATTTTGATATTGGACCAATGATTATAGGTTTTATTGCAATTTTCATGGTTGGTTGGAGCAACTTCTTAGTTAGTTTTATCTTATCATTATTAATGGCAATGCGATCTAATAATATTCCTTTTTATAAGATTTTTACGATGATTTCACATACATTAAAAGCATTTTTCCGAAACCCATTACCATTTTTTATTCCGCCTTTATGGACAAAAAACAAAGAAGAAGCTTAGTTAGAAATGGAAACAAACTTTGAAAAACAATTACGTTACGATAAAGCTTATCTTAAAATGGCTTTTGAATGGGCGAATCTATCCTATTGTGAACGCAAAAAAGTTGGTGCAATTATTGTTAAAAATCGAATGATTATTTCTGATGGTTACAATGGTACGCCAAGTGGTTTTGAGAACAAATGCGAGGACGAAGCAGGGAATACAAAATGGCATGTTTTGCACGCCGAAGCAAATGCAATTCTAAAATGTGCAACGTCTACACAATCTGCAGAAGGAGCGACATTGTATATTACACTTTCGCCTTGTACAGATTGTAGCAAACTTATTTTGCAAGCAGGTATAAAGCGCATCGTTTACATTCAACAATACAAAGATCTTTCTGGGTTAGAGTTTTTAGAAAAATCAGGAATTACAATTCGACAAATTACGGAAGAAGAATTATACAGTTAACATTTCAATGAGAAGTTTTTTCAAGGTTATTAATATCGTATTAGTTGTGATGATTATTTTCTTAATCGGTTTTATGGTTGGGAAAAAATACGACTTTGCGTTCGATGAAAACAAGGATATTGTAGGTTTGCAATATTCGGATAACGAACAAAAAATTCGTCGATTAGTTTCTTTGATTGACAATGAATATGTGAACGATGTTAATTCGGATAGTTTGGTTGATGATGCGATTCATTATATGGTTGCCAAGCTAGATCCACATAGTACATATATCGACAAAGCTTCTGTACAAAAGGCAGAAGAACAATTGAAAGGTGAATTTGTTGGAATTGGTATTCAATTTCGTACAATGAATGACACCATTGTTGTTGAACGTACATTACCTGGAACGAAAAATTATGGTAAACTAGAGTTTGGAGATCAATTAGTTGCTGTAGATAATCAATCTTTGGTTGCAAAAGATAATAAAACAATAGAAGGTTTATTGAAAGGTAAGAAAGGATCGGAAGTTAAACTATCTGTTATTCGCGATCGAAAACCAGTTTCTGTTACGCTAAATCGAACTATTGTTCCAATTCCTACGGTTACTGGAAAACATATGTTAACGAAAGATATTGGTTATCTTAAATTGACTCGTTTTTCTGAAAATTCTGCAAATGAAGTTCACGAAGGTTTACAAAATTTATTGGATCAAGGCATGAAAACTTTGGTGTTCGATTTACGCGGAAATCCTGGAGGAATCATGCATATTGCAGAAGAAATTGCAGATGAATTTTTGACGAAAAACGAATTGATAGTTTACACACAAGACAAACAAAAACGTAAAAAATATATTTACGCTACAAATAAAGGTCTTTTCGAACAAGGAAAAATTTATGTCTTAATGGACGAAAATTCTGCTTCTTCGAGTGAGATTGTTGCGGGAGCGTTACAAGATTATGGACGCGGAATTATCGTTGGTCGTCGTTCGTTTGGTAAAGGTTTGGTACAACGCGAAATTAATTTAGGCGATGATACCAAAGTTCGTTTGACTGTTGCGAATTATTACACGCCTTCTGGTCGATCTATTCAAAAACCATTTGATAAAAAAACAGCAAAATACAGTGACGATTTATATAAACGATTAAAATCAGGTGAATTATATAGTAAAGATTCAATTAAAATTAATAAAGATTTAGAGTTTACGGCGCCTTCAGGTAAAAAAGTCTACGGCGGTGGTGGAATTATTCCTGATGAGTTTGTTGCATTAGATACAAATTCGGTTTCGAACTGGTTGTATTATAATCAAGATGCAAATTATTTTAATGATTTTTTATTCAAGAAAATTTATTCAATTCACGATTTTTTCATGTTTCATAACGAAGCAATTTATCTGAAATATTTCAGTGCTGGAATGTATAGAAATGAGTTTTTAGGTGTTTTAGGAATTCCTTCAAATGAGTTTAACCCTGTCTTTTCAACAACTGTTGATAACTACATGAAAGCCACAATTGCTGGAACTTTATATGGTTCGCGTGCATTTTATCAAGTTTGGATGCCCGAAGATGAAATGATAAAGCGTATTTTTGAACTTGAAAAAATAACGAAGTAAATGCTGTGGAAAGATGCTTTGTATGACTATCAAATGTATCTGAAATTAGAAAAAAGAGTTTCTGCTAATACAATTGAAGGTTATCTACGCGATATTCAAAAATTAATTAATTATTCTGATAAACAACCTTTAGATTATTCGCAAGATGATTTGAGGGATTTTGTACACGATTTTGCATCGAGCGAATATAGCGTGCGTTCGCAAGCGCGTGTTATTTCTGGCTTGAAAAGCTTTTTTGGATACTTACAACTCGAAGATTTTAGAGAAGATAATCCGACTTCTTTACTTGAAACTCCAAAAATTGGGATGAAACTTCCTGATGTACTTTCTGAAAAAGAAATTGATAAAATGATTGAAGTAATTGATTTATCAAAACCAGAAGGACAGCGAAATCGTGCGATTATAGAAGTGCTTTATGGTTGTGGTTTGCGTGTTTCGGAATTGATAAATCTCAAAATTTCTGATCTTTTTTTTGATGATGGTTTTATTCGTGTCATTGGGAAAGGAAACAAACAAAGACTTGTTCCGATTAGCGATTATACGATAAAATATATTAACTTGTACAAAGAAAGTATTCGTATTCATCTTCCTATACAAGCTGGTTTCGAAGATTTTTTGTTCTTAAATAGACGAGGTAAAAACCTTACACGTGTGATGATTTTTACAATCGTTAAAGAATTATCGATAATTGCTGGAGTTAAAAAAACAATAAGTCCGCATACGTTTCGCCATTCTTTTGCGACTCATTTATTGAAAAATGGAGCAGATCTTCGTGCAATTCAGTTAATGTTGGGACACGAAAGTATTACGACGACTGAAATTTATACGCATGTTGATCAAGAATTTATTCGAGATGCGATTATCAAATTTCATCCAAGAAATAAATAATAATCATTAACCTAAAAAGATGATAAAATCGTTTAAATTTTGTCCAAATTGTGGACATTCTATCGATCATTTTGATTTTAGAAAAATGTCGTGCAACAATTGTGATTTGGTTTATTATCAAAATGTGGCAGCTGCTGTGGCGGTTATTCTAAAAAAAGAAGATAAAATTCTTTTTACAGTTCGAAATAGAGAACCAAAGAAAGGAATGTTAGATTTGGCTGGAGGTTTTACAGATCCAAATGAATCGGCAGAAAGGACCTGTCAACGAGAGATTGAGGAAGAATTAGGAATTAAAATTCCTTTAGAGAATTTCAAGTATTTTCTTTCTCAACCTAATACATACGAGTACAAAGAAGTTCCATATAAAACGTGTGATTTAGCGTTTATTGCTGATTTTCCAGACGAAGAAATTACGCTTGAAAAAGATGAAATAGCAGAAGTAAAATGGGTTTCTATCAACGAAATTAATTTAGATGAAATTGGTTTTGATTCGTTAAGAAAAGTGGTGGAAATTTATATTACTTCTTTGAAATAACTAATGTGATGCGATGTTGAAGCGAGTTCAATATGACCTGTATGCCAACCTGAACTTGTTTCAGGTACTCATCTTAAAAATTAAAACAATGAAAAAAATACTTTTACTAAGCGCGTTATTTTTAACAATTGTTTCATGTAGCACGCAAAATATAGCGGTAGATTATGACCGAGATTTTGATTTTGAAACAAATAGAACGTATTCTTTTACACAAACGGGAAATTTAGGTTTGAATGATTTAGATTCTGCCAGATTATATTCGTCGATTGAAAAAGGAATGTTGTACAGAGGTTTTCAGAAATCGAATGATGGAAGTTTAACATTAGACGTGAAGCCAGAAGAATATGTTTCAAAACAACAAAACTCTAATGTAGGAATTGGAATGGGAACGGGCGGTTATGGTTTTGGAGGTGGAGTTTCGGTTGGAATTCCGATTATGTCTCAAAAATTAAATCAAAATTATACGATTTCGATGAAGGATGAGGGAAGATTAGTTTGGGAAGGAACCTTGAAAATTCAAATGCCCTTGAAAGCTTCGCCAGAAGTTCGTGCAGCAAATATTCAGAAAGGTGTAACGAAATTGCTACAAAAATTTCCACCTAAAAAGAAATAATAAAAAAGCCTTGAGAAATAAATATCTCAAGGCTTTTTTGTTTTTTATAATTTAAAAATTAATTCGTTTTCTTCTGATTGTTGAAGTTTAGATTTTTGTAAAAGTTTCAACGTTTCGGGTTGATTTGCATTTGCTTTTGCAGCAATTTTATCTAATTTCAATTCATTTTTTGCATAATCTACAATCGTATTCAAAACTTCTGTTCCGTAACCTTTGTTCTGAAATTTACGTTTCAGACGAATGTTGATAACTGCGCCGTATTTTGTTTGACGCAAACCTCCCCAGCCAACAAATCGTCCGCTTTTTTTCTCGTGAACACCCCAAAGACCAAAACCATGTTCTTGGTAATGTTTCTCCATATTTTCGATAAAAAACTTCGCTTCGTCTTCAGATTTATACGGTTTTTCGTTGACGATTTTCATCAATTCTTTGTCAGAATTTAATTGAAATAATTCGAATGCATCAATCTCAAAAAACTCTCGTAAGACCAAACTTTTTGTTTCGCAAATAACTTTCATTAAAACTTTTTAGTTCTTGCAAAGTTACTTCGATTTAAAGAATAAAAAAAGTCTTACCAATTATGATAAGACTTTTATATTTACTTTTTTGTTGTTGTTTTTGGTTTTGCTGGAGTTGTTGTTTTAGGAGGCGTAGCTGTTGCTTCCGAAACCTTTTGGTTAATCTCTTGTGTTAAGATTTGTCTTTTTAGATTGAAGATTTCTGTATCTTTTTGATCAATCTTAGCATCTAAATCTTTTACTTTTTGAGTTAATTCTGCAACTTGCTTTTCTTTTTCGTTTAATTGAGTATAGAAAAGTTTTGATTTTTCTCCAGAACTATTCAATGCAGAATACAATTCTTGCAAATTAGTATCATGTTCTTTTTGAGCCATTCTAATCATAGCTTGCGCATTTGTCAAAGCTGTATCTTTGATGTATAATTCGCTTTTAGCTTTTGCTAAATCTTTTTCAAGAGTTTCGATTTTCAAATTAGCTAATGTCAAATCTTTAGATGTATTTGATTGATCGTCTAAAGCTCTGTAATAATTAGCTTCCAATTCTTGGTGTTGTTTCTGAGGAACGCAACTTGCAATTGCAAAAAGTGTTAAACAACAAAGTACAATTTTTTTCATTTATATAATCTTAAACGTCTAATTCTAATAAAACAGGACAATGATCTGAGTGCTTTGCATCTGGTAAAATCGTTGCACGCGTCATATTTTTTTCTAATGTATTACTCACCATATTGTAATCGATTCTCCAACCTTTGTTATTGTTGCGCGCATTTGCACGATAAGACCACCATGAGTAATGATGAGGTTCTTTTACAAAATAACGAAAAGAATCAATCATATTACATTCATCAAGAAAAGCAGTTATCCACTCTCTTTCGACAGGTAAAAAACCAGAAACTTTCGCATTACGAACAGGATCGTGAATATCGATTGCTTCGTGACAAATGTTATAATCGCCACAAATCACAATGTTTGGATGAGAGATTTTAAGTTCTTTGATATAATCTTTAAAATCTTCGCAAAATTGTAATTTAAAATCTAATCGATCAATATTTGTTCCACTTGGCAAATACAAACTAATTACCGAAACATTGTCAAAATCAAGTCTCAAAACGCGACCTTCTCTGTCAATATAATCTATTCCAGTTCCTATTTGTACATGATTTGGTTTTATTTTCGAGAAAATAGCCACTCCGCTGTATCCTTTTTTCTCTGCTGCATGCCAATAAATGTGATAACCCAATTCCTCAAACGGTTTTGTGTCCACTTGTTCTTGCGTTGCTTTTGTTTCTTGAATACATAAAACATCTGGTTGTGCAGCTTCTAACCATTCAACCAAACCTTTCGTCATCGCAGCGCGAATTCCATTTACATTGTAACTGATGATTTTCATAGTTAGCGAAATTACTAAATATTTATGACGGATTGATTTAGAATGATAAATAAAGTGAATATTTTTTGTAACTTTTTAGAAGTTAATGCGTCTATATAATAAAAGACATCTATATGAAATACATTTTTCTTCCAATTTTAATATTCAGTTCGTTAGGATTTGCGAGCTGTTCGGTAGATTTAAATTCTAAATCGCCAGTTTCTAATTATTTAGACCGAGTAGAGGCAAGTAGTAATACAGTTACAGAAATGCGTAAGATATCTTCTTTTGAAGGAATTGATGTAAGCAGTGCAATAAGTGTTACAGTCGAGGATGGTAATTATAATGGTCAAATTTCGGTTGAAGCGCCAGATAATATTATGAATAGAATCACGACTGAAGTGAAAAATGGTGTTTTGGTTATGAAAATTAATGGAACAGTAAACTTGAAAAATTCTTCTATTAAAATTAAATTCCCTCATCAAAAATTACGTTCATTTAATCTTTCTGGAGCTACGAATGTAACCGTTTTACCAACACAAAAAGTAGAAAAAATGGCGGTTGATTTATCAGGAGCAAGTAATTTGAAATTAGATGTGGTTTCTAATTCTATTTCGGTTGATAATTCTGGTGCATCAAGTATGAAAATTTCTGGAAATGTACAGGATTTAAACATTTCAGTTTCAGGAGCTTCTTCGTTTATTGGAAAAGAATTGAAAGCTGCGAATGTAGTTGTTGATTGTTCAGGAGCAAGTTCTACAACAGTTTGGGCTGTGAATAGTTTGACTGCTGATAGTTCTGGAGCGAGTTCTGTTCGTTATGTAGACGAAAATGGTTTGAAAACGAAAGTGAGCACTTCTGGAATGTCTTCTATCAAAAGAATAAACTAATAGTTTTTGTTTAAAACTATGATAAGTTAATATTTAGTACTACAAAAAAATCGGATGAATTTCATCCGATTTTTTTTATATCTATTTTTTTTATTAGAATTGCCAACCTAATGTCAATAAGAATAAATTGTTGTCTAATTTAACTTTTGGAGCATAAGTATTAGGTAAAGAAACAAATTCATTATTAATATTAATATAATCTGTTCCACCAATCAATTGTTGATATTTTTGCGTTTGATATTGATAAGCTGCATCTATATAGAATCCACCAAAATCATATCCTAAACCAAAACTTGCACGATTGATATCTCCTTGAAATGCTTTCGATAAAACAGCTGCATTTGTCACAACATTGTTTTCGTTCGCAATATCCATCGTAAAATCTTTGTAAGGAGAAGTTATATAATTATAACCCGCTCTTACTTTGAAACGATCTACACGGTATTCTGCACCAACTCTAACTTCACTTGAATTTTTTACAACATCATTGATGAAATTATTATCTCCATTAAAATATTGTGTAGGCTTTAGTTTCGTGTCATTGTTCATGTGGTACGTATAATCAGCACCCAGAGATAAATTTTTACCAACAACAAAACCTAAACTTCCTACAAGACGTCCACCACGAGTCATATCATAATCAGAAGAATACATATAATAAGAATCTACAGCAGTTTTATCACTGTTAAAATTAGCTGAGTAAAAATCTTTAGAAATATTGTACCAAACTGGAGAATGATAGGCTGCGCCTAAACGTACATTGTGATTCACTTTGTAAATAGCACCTAAAGAGAAAGAAAATCCTTGTCCAATTTCATTATATGGAGCTCCATCTGCATTGTACACGTAGGTTTTTCCATTGTTGTCATCACGTTCTGCATATTGTTCGTAACCAGAATAGTTAGTTTCGTGGAAGTTTAATCCAAATCCTAAATAAACTTTGTCATCGTAACTAGTTCCTAGATTAACAGAAAATTTAGATTTGTATCCATCTATATCTTTGATGTAACCATTGAAAGTTCCGTCTGGATCAGCAAATTTAATACCTTCATTTGTTCCAATTGATGAATAATTGTCTAAACGCTGATTAAGATAAGCGACACCAACTGTAAAACGATTCCATTTTGAAGCTTCATTTGCAAAAACAAATGTTCCTCCAAATTGTTGGAAATCAAAATTACTTTCAGATTCTTTGATATTTGTTCCGAAATTAGTTTTGTTGCTAAAAGTAGAAACACCAGCTGTTACTTGGACATCAGAGTTAATTGCTACTCCTAATCCAGCAGGGTTTTGTTCGACTGAAGTAATGTCACTTCCTAATGCACCAACAGCTCCACCAACACCAATATATTTAGCATTTCCGCTGTTAATATCTTGCGAATATAAATTTATAGCATTTGTAGAATACTGAGTTTCGTATCCTTTGTTCTGTTGTGCAAAAGCCAATGTACCAACTAAGGTACAAAGGCTTAATAATATTTTTTTCATTTTTATATGATCTAAATCTAGTTATCTTCTTCCTCCACCACGAGAGCCTCCTCCTGTGCTACTTCCGCGAGAACCACCTCCCATGCTTCCGCTACTCATACTACTACCTCTACTTGGAGAAGGTGTAGAATATGATGGGCGAGAATTGTTCATGCTATTTGTTCTTTCATAGCTTCTCGTTGGTTGTTGGTATTGTTGAGCTTCGCGAGTCGGTCTTGTGTTGTAAGTAGGCTGTTGTGTTTGTGTCGGTCTTACTTCACGAGTTGGACGCGTGTTGTTCATTTGTCCTTGATTAATTGAAGGTCTAACTTCTCTTGTAGGACGAGTTCCGTTAATTTGACTTTGGTCTACACTTGGTCTTACTTCACGAGTTGGACGTGTATTATTCATCTGTCCTTGATTAACAGAAGGTCTAACCTCTCTTGTAGGACGAGTTCCGTTAATTTGACTTTGGTCTGCACCTGGTCTTACTTCGCGAGTTGGACGTGTTGTATTGTTAATTGTATTATCACGAGTTGGTCTTAAACCTGTAGAGATTTGGTTGTTTCTACCATTTAAACTTCCAACAGGACGAGTAGAATTAATCGTGTTATTTAAACGACCACCATTTCTGTAACCTGGTTGAGAATAAATTCCTCTTGGACGATTGTATCCATATCCATATCCATAATAACCAGGATATCCGTACCAATTGTTCCATCCGTAGTAACCTCCGTAATATCCACCGTAGTAAGGTCTATTCCAACCCCAACCATAATATCCATTATACCATGGATCGTTCCATCCCCATCCGAATGAAATACCAAATCCGTTTCCGTACCATCCACCATACCAAGGATTGTAATATCCCCAACGATATGGATTATAGAAACCTCCCCATCCGTAGCTGTACCAAGGATAGTTGTTCCAGATATTAATTTCTACACCATCATTACGTCCCCAGTTATAATTACTCGATCCGTTATAAGTTAATGTATAGTCGTTGTTTCCAAAATAATTGTAACCACCTAAACCATATCCGTTAATTTTAACTTTGGTTGCTGATTTAGATTGAGTATTATCATTTGTGCTATCAACATCATCTTGGTAATAAAATTGTTCAGCACCATTTCCTTCTGCATCGAAGTATGGACTACCAATTTTTATTTCCCCTTTATTTTCTTGTTCTCCTTGCTCGTTACCATGTTGTAGTTGAGCTTGTTGATAGGTTTTATCTGTTTTCGGATTATAGTAAACTCCGTCGCTTTCGTAACCACTTGGTTGATAAGTCGAACAAGATGAAATTCCTAATGCAGCCACAAGAATTAATGTAGTTGCAGAAATTTTATTAGAAATTTTATAAACTTTGTTCATAATTATAAATTTACATCGTTTGTAATAATTAAATTTGCATAAATTTATAGGCAATTTTAATGCCAAGTAAAGATACGAAACTTATCAACAAATATAAAAGATTATGGCAAAATTAACAACTCGTGCTGAGGATTATTCTAAGTGGTACAATGAGCTTGTTGTAAAAGCAAATTTAGCTGAGAATTCGAAGGTTAGAGGGTGTATGGTGATCAAACCATATGGCTATGCTATTTGGGAAAAACTACAAGCAGAATTAGACAAAAGATTTAAAGAAACAGGTCATCAAAATGCTTATTTCCCCTTATTTGTTCCTAAAAGTTTATTCGAAGCCGAAGAAAAAAATGCAGAAGGTTTTGCGAAAGAGTGTGCGGTTGTAACGCATTATCGATTGAAAAATGATCCTGATAACAAAGGAAAGTTGATTGTAGATCCAGAAGCAAAATTAGAAGAAGAATTAATTGTTCGTCCAACTTCAGAAGCAATTATTTGGAGTACATACAAAGGTTGGATTCAGTCGTACCGCGATTTACCAATTTTGATTAATCAATGGGCAAATGTTGTGCGTTGGGAAATGCGTACGCGTTTGTTTTTGAGAACTGCCGAGTTTTTATGGCAAGAAGGGCATACAGCTCACGAAACAAAAGAAGAAGCAATTGCGGAAGCGCAACAAATGCAAGAAGTATATGCGGATGTTGTAGAGAATTTTATGGCAATTCCAGTTGTAAAAGGAAGAAAGTCAGATTCTGAGCGTTTTGCGGGTGCTGATGATACCTATACAATCGAAGCGTTGATGCAAGATGGTAAAGCTTTACAAGCGGGAACTTCTCACTTTTTAGGGCAAAACTTTGCAAAAGCTTTTGATGTTAAATTCGCAAGCAAAGAAGGAAAACAAGAATATGTTTGGGCAACTTCTTGGGGAGTTTCTACTCGTTTGATGGGTGCATTAATTATGACGCATTCTGACGATTTAGGATTAGTTTTACCTCCAAAATTAGCGCCAATTCAGGTTGTTGTTGTTCCAATTTATAAAACAGAAGAACAATTAGAAGAAATTCGTCAAGTGGTGGATAAATTTTCGTCTGAATTGAAAGCGAAAGGAATTTCGATCAAATTTGATGATGATGATAAAACGAAACCAGGTTGGAAATTTGCTGAATACGAATTGAAAGGTGTTCCTGTACGTATCGCAATTGGTCCAAAAGATTTAGAAAAAGGTCATGTTGAGCTTGCTCGTCGTGATACTTTAGAAAAACAATTCATCGCTTTAGATAATGTATCAACTGAAGTAGAAAAATTATTAGAAGATATTCAAACTAATTTATTCCAAAAAGCGTCAGATTTTAGAGATACTCACACAACAGAAGCAACAACTTTTGAAGAATTCAAAGATATTATCGAAAATAAAGGTGGTTTTGTTTCAGCTTTATGGGACGGAACAGAAGAAACAGAAGAAGCTATAAAAAATGAGACGAAAGCAACAATTCGTTGTATTCCTCAAGCTTTTGAAACGCCTACTGAAGGAGTAGATGTTTTCTCTGGAAAACCAGCAAAATACAGAGTTTTATATGCAAAAGCGTATTAATTTGTTAAATAATAATTAGCAAAAAAAACTTTCCAAAATAAATGAGGAGCTATTAATTAGCTCCTTTTTTATTTTAATGTTTTTTGGCGTGCAATTCTTTTAAACGTAGTTACTATAGCAGAATATTATTTTTTGTTAAATATCAATCATTTACAAAAAAAGGAGTATATTCGATTACTAATTAACACTAACATATATGAGAAAAACTCTACTGTCGGTATTCTGTTTATTTTCTATGTATGGGCTATCAGCACAACAAGATGTGTTGTGGGAAAAATCTATAGGAGGAGAACAAGCAGAATATCTTTATAATGCTATTTCTACACCTGATTATGGATTCTTGATTTTAGGCAGTTCTGCTTCTGATGCAACAGGAGATATCCAAAAGAAAAATCAAGGAAGTTTAGATTATTTCATTTGGAAAATGGATGAAAATGGGAAGCAAGAATGGCAAAATTCATTTGGAGGAAACGGTTCAGATTTCTTATATACGGCTAAGCCTACTGCTGATGGAGGGTATATCTTAGCAGGAGCTTCTACATCATCAAAATCAGGAGATAAAACATCCAATAATCAAGGAGCTGAAGATATTTGGGTGATAAAAATTGATGCACAGGGAAAACTACAATGGCAAAATTCTTTTGGAGGAAATGGAAATGATATTCCTGTTGATGTGATTAGAACCAATGATGGAGGTTATTTAATTGCTTCAAATTCCAATTCTGCTTCTTCTGAACTAAAGAAAAGTAAACATTTTGGAGGAAATGATTACTACATTATCAAGTTAAATGAAAAAGGAGAACTTCTTTGGGAAAATACCTTTGGAGGATTGTTTGATGATAAATTAAAATCAGTTATTGAGACTAAAAAAGGATTTTTGTTGGTTGGAAATTCTAATTCTCCAGCAAGTGGCAATAAAACAATTGATCATGAATTCAATTCAACTTGGATTGTCGAAATTAATCAAAAAGGAGAAATTATTTCGGAGAATAATTTAGGTTTAAATGCTGAAAACTTTTTGATTTCTTTTCAAGAACAAGAGAATAATTATTTGTTTGCTATTAATGAAAAAAATGGGAGTAAAATTCAGACAAAAATTATTCAAACAGATTTGAATCTTCAACCTCACAAAACAACCAAAATAGAAGAACAAAAAGATTTATCCATCACAGAAATTCAATCCATTAATGATACGTTTATTTTAACAGCCAATCAAATCTCAACTTTACAACAAAAAACGACAACTTCTTCTATTGAAAGTTATTACATCACAAAGTCATTTGATGAAAATGGAACAGAAAAATGGTCTAAAACTTTTGGAGAAAAAGGATTTAATTACCTTGAAAAAGCAATCACTACTCGTGATGGGTCAATTATACTATTTGGAAACTCTACACAACAAGCCAAAGGAAATAAAGGTCAATCTGATTTTTATTTAGTGAAATTAGGAAAAGATACAGATGATATCAAACGTGTATTTATAGAAGCTTATCCCAACCCAACCCAAGATGTGGTGAATATTTTAATCAATAAAGACTTCAAAAAAGCATCTGTTGACGTTTATAATTTAATAGGGCAACATCTACAATCAAAAGACGTGAAATACCGTTCTACACCAATTTCTTTAGGAAACTATCCTAGTGGAGTTTATATCCTAAAAATCAACCACGATAACCAAACTGAATCTATTAAAATTATTAAAAAGTAATACATGAAGAAAAATATAGTGCTACTTGCTTTATTAGCTTTGTCTTATACTTATGCTCAGCAAAATAGTTATGTTCCTAGTACAGAAGTTACACCTCCTTCTTTAGAAAATTATTTTTTTACAAAAAATGGAAATTTAGATATAAGTGGAAATAAAGGTGGTTTTAGTCATCAGATTCCAATTTATTCATTAAAAAATGGAGATATTAATCTAAATTTAAATTTAACTTATTATACAGATGGTGTAAAAGTTAATGATATTGCAGGATTGGTAGGAATGGGATGGAATTTAAATGCAGAAGGAATGATTACACGTGTTGTGAAGGGACTTCCTGATGAAGATATCGGATTTGAATTGTTAAGACCTTCCAAAGATTTAATGAAAACAGCATTGTCTGGAAATTTTACAGATAATGAATACTTAAATAATTATTACGACATATATCGAAAGATATATTCTGCTAATGGATTGGAAGGAGAACCTAATTTAATTGATTCTCAACAAGATGTTTTTAATTTTAATTTTAATGGATACAGTGGTACATTTTATATTGATAATGGTGTAATTTATATTAATGAAAATCCTGATATAAAAGCTTCATTTATTAAAATACAAAACCCTACTACTCATAAATATTATCTGAAATTTACTTTTATTACACCGGATGGTATTAGTTATGAATTTGGAGGTGAAGAAGCTTTTGTTGAAACTACAAAAATCACAACAAATTGTTCCAAAAGCTATTCTAGAGAACCAAATTCTACTTGGTATTTAAAGCAAATAAAAGACTCTAAAAATAATAATATTGATTTTATATATGATAATTTATACAAATCATACCCTTTAAATTATTCAGAGAGCTATTCAATAACATATGGAAATAATAATTTGCCAGGTGAAATAATAAGTCAAAAATCTGAAAAATGTACTTCTTATTTTGAATCAAATAATGCTAAATATTTAAAAAATATTAGTTCTAAAAACATTAATGTTTCTTTTAATTACGATAATAGATTAGACTACACTACAGGATATAAATTAAATAGTATTAATATATCTAAAAATAATACTTCAATACCTATTTTATTTAATTATGTCTATTCAGGTCCAAATACTTCAGATGTTAATGAATATAAAAAAAGATTATTTTTAAATAATCTATCAATCAATGATTCTAAATTTTCATTTGAATATGATAATATTAATTCTTTATCTGATCGTCTTTCCTCTAATATAGATTTATATGGTTATTCAAATTCAAATACATATTCTTATTTATCAAACTTTCATTATAATGAGGATGCATCAATGACAAAATTTATTTCTGTATTTGGAGATAAAATAGCTAATAGAAACGTTGACCTTTATAAATCAAAATACGGAGTATTAACTAAAATTATTTATCCTACAAAAGGTTATACTGAACTAACTTATGAAAACAATACAACTACTGAATTAGTTAACAAAGATGTTTTTTTAACAAACAATCTATATGTAGTTAAAAGGAATTGTGAACCTTACAGTAGTCAAAGTGATACACAAGTTTTTGAATTTATTAGTAATGGTCAAGATATTTCATTTGACTCATCAATGAATGTGAATAGATGTGATGGTGTAAACGTAAACGATTTTCATGATACATATAGTTTAACTATAGAAAATTTAACTACAAGCCAAACTATTTTAACATTTAATGGACGATATGATCGTTTTCTAAAAACTAATAATGGATTTGAGATGAATGGAGAAAATATTATTTTGGATATCCCCCTGAATT
>NZ_DKSQ01000049.1:1255-12632 GCF_002472765.1 Empedobacter sp. UBA7252 | reverse complement strand
TTTTTATCAGTTAAATGAGATCGTTCAATTTTTCCATTTAACCGAGGTCTTCCTACTTTTATAAACCTGTGTGTCATTCCTAAATCTTAAACATGCCAATAAAATTTTAATTGAAATTCGTATTCGTTATCTTTTAGAATTGTATTAATTCTAAAAGGAAAACTTATCTACAACATAATTTATGAAATCAATTGAACTTAATTGATTGCGCTTTTCATATATTTTAAGCACGATAATTCGTATAACATCATCAGTAGCTGCATATTAAAATTACTTGATTTTATTGCAATATGTATTATGAAAATCAGAAATTTACCATCAACTTGTACATGATGACCAGTTGTTTCTTTTTCGTATAAAATACTATGTATGGCTCTTCTAGTAACCTTCTGTCTAACCTACCCCTATTATTACGCTTTAGAATACGACAAACTCTTGATTCTTATATTAAAATATCATACTAATATTCTAAATACCAATTAATTCGTCAAGTCCTTATTTATGTTCTTTTCAAAGTTCTAATACTTTATTTACAATTTCTTGCTTGATATGATTGAGAAATATACGAAAAGTTAATTTCTTTCTGAGTAGACCTTCTTCTCCGTATTCATAATATTCCTATTTCCATTTATAACTACAGTTTGTTATCTGATCAAATAATCGAGAATTAAAAATTCGAGTAAGTATTATTAATTTATTTTACTACTTTTTCTCAAAATCAAGTAGCCTAATACTCCAGCAATTAAAGATGTTAATAAAACGGCTAATTTAGCTTCATCAATTAATATTTCACTATTAAATGATAAATTAGATATAAATATAGACATCGTAAAACCGATACCAGCTAATAATCCTACACCTAAAATATGGTTTAAATTACTCCCTTCTGGTAACTGACCAATGCCAAATCTTGAGCAAATAATAGAACTTAATACAATACCTATTGGTTTACCAACTAATAAACCTAATAAAATACCTAATCCTAAAGGAGAGGTTAATCCTTCAAGCATCTCGTTATATATAGTTATATTAGTATTAGCAAATGCGAAAATTGGAATAATAATAAAGTTTACAGGCTTTACTAAGGCATGTTCTAATCGTTCTAATGGCGATTCTTGATCAGTATTATTTGTTGGTAAAGTCATGGCTACTAATACACCTGCTATTGTAGCATGTATACCCGAATGATGTACAAAATACCATATAAATATTCCTGGAATCAAATATAAATAAGGATTCTCTACGTTTAATCTATTCATTAACACTAATACTCCTAGGCCTACACCCGCATACATTAAATACACTAAGTCTATACCTGATGAATAAAATAAAGCTATCACTAAAATAGCTATCAGATCATCCACTATAGCTAATGCAGCCAAAAAAATCTTTAAACTTATCGGAATCCTTTTGTCTAACAATGATATAACTGCTAATGCAAATGCAATATCTGTAGCCATAGGAATTCCCCATCCACCTGAAGTATCCAAACCTATATTAAAACATATATATATTAACGCAGGCACTATCGCACCACCCATTGCTGCTAAAATAGGAAGAATAGCTTTTTTAGGTGATGATAGTTCACCTTCTACAATTTCTCTTTTTATTTCTAGACCTACAAGTAAGAAAAAAATAGCCATTAATCCATCATTAATCCACATGCTTGTACTATACTTTAAATGAATCCAACTATTTTCGACTCCAAATTCATAAGATAATACACTTTTTAATGTGTCACTTAAAGATGAATTAGCTATAATTAAAGAAATCAGTACGCATAAAAAAAGGAGGAAACCTCCAAAATTACTCGACTTAATAAATTCTTTGAATATTTTTAAATTGATAGAACTAGCCATAATTTAACTTTTATTATTTTAGAGCAAGATAATAAAAAATATGCAACTTCATAAATTGGCTTTCATTGGGTAAAATATCGTCATCTCATACTAACATTTCTGGCCATAAAAAAGTTATATTCTAAAAACAACTAAACCTTAACATAATTTCTAAAGCAATTCATCAATAAATCCCCATTTTGAGTGGAATTCTAAAAGAATTTTGTATCGAGAAAAAGGTTTTCAAATAATCTGGTTAAAATAAGACTACCTTATATAGAACAATTCTAAAACTCATCAAAAATGAGAGGTTTTTCAAAAAAATGAGTTCTATTTTTAAAAAATGAGTAGAATTAACAAAAATTGGTCTGTTTTTTCTAAAAATAGGTATTGACTTGCTCAATAACTTCTCTGAACTTTGTATAGCATTAACCGTTAACCCTTTACCGTTAACCGTAAAACACAAAAACATGAGAAAATTAATACCTATTATACAAACACTCATCTGCTACCTTTTTATTGTTTTATTTGTCTATGCAGCAGTCAGTAAGCTTATCGATTTTGAGACTTTTCAAACGCAATTGGGACAATCACCCTTATTAGCTAGTTATGCGATTCCTATTTCGTATGGAATTATTGCTATAGAACTTGTAACAGCAATCTTTTTGATGTTTGAACGGTTCCGAGCATTCGCTTTACAGATTTCACTTTTCTTAATGGTGATGTTCACGACCTATATTATCATTATTCTACATTTCACGGCATTTACTCCTTGTTCATGTGGTGGTGTTTTAGAAAAATTGGGATGGACAGAACATCTCATTTTTAATGGTGTATTTGTAGGATTGGCTTTAATTGGCGTTAGAATAACAAACATCTCTCAAACATGGAGAGGTTATGTAATTCAACAATTCTTTCTTATTTTAATTGGAATTGTTAGTGTAACCATTTTATATGGTTTATCAGAAAAGAAATCTCAGTATAACAATGCGTTTACGCGTAAATACATTCCGCATTTAGTCGAAAAAAAAACAACTGTTGATTTAAAAGCAACTGGTTATTATATCGCAGGAATTGACAGTTGTTATCTCTATTTAGCCAATACAGAAACACCATTATTTCTTAAAAGATATGATTATCTCGCTAATCAAATGAAGGATATAAAACTAGAAATTGAGCAATATAACCTGCCTTATAAAAGAGTGATTGCTTATGTACAAATACCTTATTTTTACTTAGGAGACGGTTCGGTTGGCATTTTATTTCGAGGTAAAATTGATGATTGGAAAGCAAAGACTATTTCTAAAGGAGATGTATATTATAATCAATTTGTGGTCGCAGATTCTTCTAAGTTTGGGATAGCAACTTATAGTACCAAAGTAAAAGCAAATGTATTGGGATTGTTATCAGCGCATCATCTTCAACTTAACTATGGTAGTCTAGAAAAACAACTTGATGGTACATTTGAGTCGGACGGCACATTACTATGGAATTCCCAATTGAAAAAGTTTATTTACGTCTATTACTACAAAAATCAGTACCTCGAATTTGATGCTGCGTTAGCTGAAATGAAAACAGGGTATACCATTGATACTATTTCTAAAGTTCAGATTGATGTAGCCTATTATAAAAAAACACAACAATATAAACTAGGTCCGCAAACCTTACTTGTAAATAAATTAGCCTCTACTTATGGTAACCAACTCTATATATCGACTGATCGATTAGGTAATTTCGAACAAAAAATAGAAGGAGCAAGCATTATAGATCAATATGATTTGGTGAACAAAAGCTATACTCATAGCTTTTACCTCTACCATTCACCCAAAAAGCAACTTAGAAATTTTAGCATTTACAAAAACAAAATATTTGCGATTGTAGATCATGAACTTTATATCTATAATAAAAGAAAATAAATCGTTGCGCAACGCAGGGGAAGACTGAAAACCTGTACAATAGAGTAAGTCACCACATTAAAATTATACAAAATGAAAACAAATTTTCTAAAAAAAGCGCTACCAATTGGGGTAGGAATGATGGCTGTTGCTTTTGCATTTGCCACTGAAAGTAAAACTTCTCAAAATAGTGAAGAAGAAGCTATGACAGGATATATTTACAATTCTGCAACAAATCATTGTGATGACGTAAAAGTTGAATGTTCAACAACAATTGGATTACCTTGTACTGTGAACGAAAATGGAATTGAAAAAGATGTTTTTGAATTGAGAGATTTATCAGAAACTTCGTGTAGTATTCCACTATATCGTCAATAATATTTAAGTCTAATTTAAATAGGAACGGAGCATCTGCTCCGTTCTTTTATTTTAAATACGTATCAAACCAATTTTTTATTTTAGTGGATAAAAATTGTTGATTGGTTTTATTTTTTAAGGTATGTCCTTCATGATCAAATAAAAGTAATTCGGCTTTTTTTCCTAATCGTTTTATTCCCATAAAAAAATACACACTTTGGTACCAATTTACATTATAGTCTTCTTTGCCTGTCCATATTAAAACTGGTATTTGTAATTCCTCTATATGATAAAGAGGCGAGTTTTTGTAATATTTATCTTTTAAATTATATAAACTATCACCCATTCTTAATTGGTAATTTTCTAATCGCCATAATTGATCTGACTGATTATCTATATTATAATCATGGTAATAACTAATCAAATCGGTTATAGCTGAACCAACAACTGTTGTTTTGAAAAATGTTGATTGTGTAGAAATAAAGGCTGTTTCATACCCACCAAATGAATGTCCAATTAAACCAATTCTTTTTTGATCAATTGTCGATAGTTCTACAGCTTTTTTTACGGCATTTTCTACACTTACCAAAGCAGATCTGCCCGGGTTTCCAATTTCATATTCTATATCGGGTAACAAAACAAAATAGCCATCTAATACATAGTCCATGAAATTAAATCCGATAGGTGAATTTTTAGATGGTAAAGTAAATTCGTTTACTTTAAACGAATTCTTTTCATAAATGTACACAACCATAGGATATGTTTTAGTTGAATCGTACTGAGAAGGGTATAAAAGAGCTCCATTCATCACGTTTCCATTTATAGATGTATAGTTTATATTTTTAGAAAAACCTAAGTCGTATTCACTTAGCTTAGAGTTGCTTTGGTAAATAATACGCGTTGTATGATTAGTTGAAAGTTCATGAATTGAAGGTGATTCATTGTATTTTGCTTTTCTGTAATACAATTTATTTTTGTTGCTATCACTGTAAATTGGATTGATTTCGGCATCCGTACTAAATGAGTGTATGACTTTTCCTTTTTTTAAGATGGCAATTCCATGAGACTGATTATCTTTATGAAGCTTAAGAACGAGCGGTTTATTCATGTCAATACGACGATTTGATGAGTTCGTTAAATTAATAGATACCAAACGATTGTGTTCTTCTTCTTGTTCTCCAAAGGTAATTTGCTTTACTTCATTTTTATCTATACTAAATTGCCACAAATCATAGGTTGACGTTAGTAGAATAAATTTTCCATCCTCTGACCAATAGGGCTGATCAAAAGGTGGTTTGTCAGTTTCTGCTTTAGTTCTATCATAAAAAACTTGAGAAAGAACTGTTGTTAACTTCTTATGTGTTTGCTTTTTTACATCATACAAATTCCAATGCTTCGTTTTAAAATAAGCAATGTACTCCCCATTTGGTGAAACAGAAATAAAATTAGGATTGGTATACAGACTATCGATTATTTTATATGATTTTTTTGATTGATAATCATTTAAATAAACATCTGCAATTTCAAAATATCTATATTGTGGTTCATATTGTTTTCTATCAAATGTCAAGGCAAAGTGGATATTACTATTAAGTGCGAATTGGTTTCCTTTTATTTCCGTAACAGAATCGTATTCATCAACAGTCCAAATAAACCGTTTATAACCATCTTTTTGTTTCATTAATTGTTCTTTGGGATAGATCCACGTATCGTTGGTAGACCACTTTTCAATTCCTTTTAAAGAATCTTCGGTACTTTTTTCATTTAGTTGAAATTCAATATACTTTCCATCCGCTAATACACGAATAGATTCATCCATAAAATGATAAGAAGGATTTATTTTCAACCAATCTTCTACATTGATGAAATTCAGCCTTTTTGTTTGGAATGCATAACGAACTATTTTTCTCTTTTCATTTTCATTTTCAAGAAATGAAAAATACTGTCCATTTTTACTCCAATTATTTAGAGGAGATCGATCATTAAAAATGTACGTGCCTATATCACTTGATAGCTGATCAATAGCCTCTAATTTTGGGCTATAAAAACCAACTGTTTTTCCATCCTTAGAAAGAATTGCTAATGTAGATGAAGCAGGGCTCCAACTAAAGTTGGAAACATTATGTTTTGTAACAAATTTTTCCGTCTTGGTATCAAATAGCGTCAAAACATCATCAGTTGTTAAATAAGCAAGCTGTTGATTGGTCGAATCAAATTCTACTTTTCTAATTGGTTTATTCAACACAAGAACGCTTTTCAAATTTCTTAAATCGATTATTTCAAGTTTGCTTTCACTTAAAAGGATTGCAAAATGTTCGTTATTAGAAAATAAACTCTTTTTTGTATTTTCTCTTTCTATTACATTTGAGGTTGAAGGATGAAATAATCGAATGATATTCTTACCTGAGAAGAACTCAGAGGTTTCAATCCAATTTCCGTTAGTGCTAATATCACGAATTGTTGTATTAGTAGACCATATACTGTCTAAATCGTGTGTATATGTTTTCTTATTTATCTCTTGACCAAAGACGTTGTAGGTCGAGAGAACAAATCCCAACAGGATGAGGAATATTATTTTACTTATTTTTTCCATTGGTACTAATTCTGATGTTTGTATGAATGGCTTTTATGATGTTGTATTGTATACTACAACTTCTTAATAGCCTTTGTTTTGCGGTAATAGATTTGGATTAATTAAGAGTTCGGCTTCTGGAATTGGTAATAATACGTCAGTTGCTTTCCAATTTGTTTTTATGGGATTTAAGACTTGATCTGCCAAATTCCATCGTTTCAAATCAAACCAACGATGGCCATGCTCTGTAAAAAATTCATGTTGACGTTCCGTTACAATAGCTTCAAAAATATCTTGAGAAGATGAAGTTGTGATAGGTGTTAATCCAGCTCTATTTCGAATACTATTTATATCCCCTTTTGCTCCATTCAAGTTGCCTAATCTCATTCGTGCTTCAGCTCGAATTAAAACCTGTTCAGCAAGTCTAAAAACAATGGTATATTCTTTACTTGTTGTTGTCACATACTTCTCTTTGTATTTGAAGGGCATTACCCAATTTTTCCCATTAGTAGTAATTTGTTTTGTCCACTGTTGTTTTCTCAAATCAGTTGGCTCAAAAGATTCAAATAGTTGAGGGGATAAAGATGCATTAGGAGGAGGACCAGCTTCAAAAATGTAAATACTACCTTCATTAGAATTACCACCTTCAGCTTTGGCTTTTAATTGGAATAGTGTAGAACGACTTTCTTTCAAAAACTCTTTATTCAACTCATTCTCTAACTGAAATTTACCTGAATTGATCAATTCTGTTGATTCTCTTTCAGCTTTTTCCCATTTCTCCTGGTAGATGTATAGACGTGCTAATAATGCTGTAACATTATATTTGTTCGCCCTAAGGTTACTTGTAACTGACGTAAGCTCACTTAATTGTTGTTTTGATTCAATAAGATCTTCTTCAATTTTAAGAAGTATATTTTGATGATTTGTTTTTGAACTTTTCTGATTAATGGTATAATCTGTTGTTGTAATAAATGGAATATCTCCAAATAAATTGGTTAAATAGAAATAAGTTAACGAGCGGATAAATAGTGCGTCAGCTTTGTATTGTTTCTTTTGCTCATAGGTCAATCCTTTTGATTTTTCTACACCTTCTATTACCGCATTGCATTCGTATATTACTTTAAAGGAACTTGTCCAAACCTCTTTCACACCACTATTTGTAGGGATAATTTGATGTTTGTAAAATAAATCTGCAACACTATTAGGAGCAGCATAGCTATCCAGCTCGTCTGAATAAATTCCCATGTAAAAACCAGCACTAGATAAATTACCAGCTATTAAGCTATTATCACGTAATAATGCATATAAAGTGGTAACGGCGGCTTGTGCCGTTTGGTTATTTTCAAATACATCTGTTTGGTTCAATTGCCCTTTTGGAGAATCTAATTCCACAAAATTCTCACAACTTATTATCGTATTTCCTATTAGGAAAACGAATAAAGAATAGCTTACTATGTTTTGATATTTTTTCATAATTGTGTCATTAAAAATTAGCTTTAAATCCTATCGAAATTCTTCTCAAAGGAGGAAGAAAACCAGTTGTTTGCTCTGGATCTCCGTATTTATACTTACTCCATGTCCATAGGTTCTGACCTTGCGCATAAATCACATATTGATTGGACTGATTTTTACTTAGAGGAAGTTTATAAGACAATGACACGTTTTTCAATCGAATAAAAGAGGTATCGGTTACCATCGCATCACTATTATTAAAGTTAGAATAAGCAACTGTCGCTGCGGAATTAGAGCCACTTGAATAATTCTGAATTACCCCATTTGGAAACTGATTTAATACAGAAGCAGGCTGATTATACATTGTACCCGGCATAGTAGTCCCATAGAATTCATTAAATCCTTTTTTCTTGACAAATTGAAAAAAGAGCTCGATATTAAAGTTTTCATAGGAAACAGAATTGGAGAAACCCCCATAAAAAGAAGGATCTAATGATACAACTTGTTGTTTATCTTCTATGGCAGTTATCTTTCCATCACCATTATAATCTGTAAACTCATACAAACCTGTTGTTGGATTTATCCCTTGCAGATGATACATTTTCTTGCTGTTCAATGATTTTCCAATCACATACATATTTGCATAGGAGGTGTTTTCTAAACCATCAAATGCCACCAATCTATTTTTAGGAATAGTAAGATTAAAAGAAGTTGACCAGTTGAATTTAGCAGATTTTATAGGAACAACTTGTAAATCCATTTCCCAACCTTTATTTTCTACAACAGCATTCAAATTTGCTTGTATAGAGGTAAAACCTGTTATAGCGGGTAAACTATAGCCAACCAATTGGTTGCTTGATCGGTTTTGATAATAATTCAGTGTTAGGTTAATTCTATTTTTTAGGAATGCGGTTTCTAAAGCAAATTCCAACTTTTTATTTTTCTCCCACGAAAAATCAGGATTATATAAACGTGCTGTTGTCAATAGTATATTCCCATCATATCCATTTTGACTGATGTTATAGGTGTTTAGGTATTGATAATCTCCAATCTGATCATTTCCTGTTACCCCGTAGCTTCCTCGTAATTTCCCAAAACTTAACCATGATACGTCACGTAGAAAACTTTCTTTCGAAAAAAGCCAAGCGGCACCAATAGCACCAAAATTTGCAAATCGATGATTAGGACCAAATCGACTCGATCCATCTCGTCGTCCTGTCAAGTTAACGAAGTATTTTTCGTGTAGATTATAATTTACTCTTCCATACAGAGCAGCATATTTATATTGCTCTTCAGTATCCTTGTATATCGTCACATTTTTAGCAGCGCTTAAAACATTCATTAACTGGTTGTCTGTAAAACCATTTGCCATAATCACCAACTTAGTTGTTGTTTGGCTATTCAAAGTCCCCCCAATTAATACGCTTAATTTACTCGAAGCAGTTAAATTAAAATTAGCATCCAATTGGGGTTCTATTAACCACCCTTCATGATGACCAGAATTTTTAGTCATGTTAGATTGCTGACTTGTAGCACCAAAAGCAGGATTACGAATAGTATGTGGATTAAGTTGACTATCATCTAAATCTGATCGATTATACCCTACGTTTGTTCGTAAAACAATATTATCCATCAACAGATAACTTGTATTCAAATTTGTATTTAGATTACGTGTATTATTGCGGTAACTGGCATTGAGTGCCGCAAGTGGGTTTGTCCAAGTATTGTTTTCCCAATTTAAGCTACCATCTACATTAAACAACCTCGGAGCATTTGGAACAAGTGTTCTTGCAATTCTTGTCAAATCTTGTGTAGGCAAATAGTTTTTATCCTGTCCATAATTAGTGGTCCATTGCAATTTTAGTTTGTTATTCGCTGTTTTATGGTTTAATGTCGAAAAAAAACTGAATTTATTGTATGCAAAATTACCATAGAAAACAGAAGTTTCTTTCATGACATTGGCACCTATCATAAAATTAGTTTGCTCATTCCCACCATTTATAGACGTACGAATGTTGTGATTGAAAGCTGTATTCCCAATAAGTAGTTTTTGCCAATCTGTATATCTGGTCATATCCCATGTTCCATTTATGTCATAGGCTGTCGTAGGGTATTTCGTTACACCATCATTCACAAAGGCTTTTTTTCTTATATCTAGATATTGTTCGGTAGTAAGTAGTTTAGGAAGCTTAGTAGGGCTAATAACAGTGGTAGAAGCATCTATAGAAATACTTGTTTTTGTCGCTTTTCCTTTCTTTGTAGTAATCAATAGCACACCATTGGCTCCCCGTGATCCATAAATAGCTGTAGCATCAGCATCTTTCAAAACTTCGATAGATTCTATAGATTGTGGATCAATATAATTTAAAGGATTTATAGTTGACCCATAAAAGATTTGTGCTGAGGTTGAAGTATCTCCCATCGAATTGGTATCAAATGGAACACCATCTACTATAAATAGAGGATTATTCCCCGCAGCAATACTATTTTGGCCTCTTATCCGAATGGTGTAGCCGCCGCCTGCTGTTCCAGAAGTTGGTGTAATCTCTAAACCAGGAACACGACCTTGCAAAGCATCTAAAATAGAATTCACGGGCTGATTCTCTATTTCTTTAGCCGTAACACGTGCTATAGACCCCGTACGTTCTTTGTCCTTTACATTGTAATACCCCGCATTAATCACCACATCTTTCAACTGAATCCCCTCCTCCTCTTCTTTTGTGAAACGTACATTGATCACGCTTCTATTCAATACCTCTTCTTCTCGAATAGGGAAATCCAATTGCACAAAAATTAGCTTTGCATCATCCTGTTGTAAGATCAACGAGTAATTTCCATTGTCATCAGTAAAAGTGGAATTATCGGTTCCCTCCTCTTTTACCATTACGCCCACTAGCGGGACTTGAAGTTCTTTTACCGTTCCAGTCACGGTTTTTCCTGTTTGTGCTAACATAGGTGTTGCACAAAACAATCCCAATAGCACACTTATTATATGCCTATTGAGTTTGAAGTAAAATATTTTCATAATTTTACATAGTTTTTTAATTCAACATTTAGTTTTAAAAGCCTCTCCTTTTCCTGTACATCGCGCCAACTTTGTTTTAGGGAAAGGGGTTTGTTTTTTGCGTTATGCGTTATGCGTTATGCGTTATGCGTTATGCGTTATGCGTTATGCGTTATGCGTTATGCGTTATGCAAAACTATTTTTTTCAATCTTCAAAATTCCTTTTTTAACAATGAATTTATAAACCGTCATTGCTGAA
>NZ_DKSQ01000049.1:0-1105 GCF_002472765.1 Empedobacter sp. UBA7252 | reverse complement strand
AAGAGTCGAGCGTCAATTCGGTGTAGTGAGCGTTAAAAATGATTTATGTTCGCATTTCATATGCGAATGTTCTAAAGCATTTAGCGAATAGCCGTTATTGACCGATTTGTAAGCATTATACCTAAGCTCCACTGGAGCTTCTCCTTTTAATTTCAAATGTTTTTTTTATCAAGATTCCCCGAAGGGCATATGAATTCATTTAAAAACAATAATATCTCATGAATAAAAAAATGAACATAAAGTACTTTCTATCACTTTTTTGAGAGCAAAAAAGTAATCAAAAAACTCTTGTCTTTGATTTTCGACGGTCAAAATAAGTTTCAGCCATTCAATATTTTAAATCATTTGCTACGCAAACAGTAAAATATTTTAACCATTCTCTTCAACTTTTTGACACTCGCCTCCAAATCATATGACATTTTTCTAATCCTTTTTTCTAATTCAGATTCGTTATCACTTTTATTAACGAATTTTAGAGTCGACATACGATTTGCAGACGAGTTTCAATCCATTGAAACAAGCGTAAAAAAGATTAGTGAGCGTATGCGAATCATTTAATCTTTTTAGTGCGTGAAATGCTAATTGAACGTCGAAAATCGCGGTCTTGATTTTTTTTGGTTCGTTTTTTTTTATCAAGAAAAAAAATGAACGTAATAAAATAATAAGCTACTAATTATCGTAAATTCAATTTAGAATTTCATCTCTATTTTTTCGAGCGCACGTGCCTGTTTATTCCTCCAAAAAAGAAACTCCCCCTCCAACAAGTTTTAAAAATTACATTAATAAATGAAAAAAATTAACACTAATTACTTTATGAAGATCATTTACTTTCTTCTTATGGTTTCTTCGGGGGATAGAGTGTGAATCTGTTTACTCTTTCATAATTTTACATCGTTTTTAAATTCAACATTAGTTTTAAAAGCCACTCCTTTTCCTGTACATCGCGCCAACTTTGTTTTGGGGAAAGGGGTTTTTTGTTTTTTTACGTTCTACGTATTTTTTTTAGTTTTACGTGACACGTATTAAGTTCTACGTTTTTATTCTTATTAATATTCAAATCCTTTTTTAATAACAAATTTCAAAACCGTCATTGCTGAAAAGTCGA
>NZ_DKSQ01000025.1:0-8238 GCF_002472765.1 Empedobacter sp. UBA7252 | reverse complement strand
ATTTAGAACAACCCAAAAAAAATGTACAGTTTAATGCAAATGCGATGATGAGTTTGCGTTTAGAGTATTTCTTCCGTTCGAAAAAATACAATGAAATAGATAAATTGTCTAAAATTTCTACAAAGCCAATTCCTTACACTGACTATGTAAAAGGAGATTATTCTCATACGAAATACATGCAATATTTGATCTATTATTTAGAAAATACAAATTCAAATACAATTGCTGAATTATTAAAACCAATCTCTATCAAAGAGATTCAAATTGGCGATGTATTTTTTCAAAAGGGAAATATAAAAAGTCATGCTGTAATGGTAATTGATTTAGCGAAAGATAAAAATGGGAATAATATATTCATTTTGGCTCAAAGTTATTATCCAAGTCAAGACATTCATATTCTTTCTAATCCAAGCAACGATTTAATCTCACCATGGTATATTGCAAAAGAAGGCATACTTCTTACACCTGAGTGGAGATTTTTGTCTTCGGACTTGATGCGTTTTAAATAACATTTTACTTTTTCAATCCTTACATTTTACTTAAATTTGTTGTTCAAAACCTCAAAGTAAACAACAATACAGTAAATAATCGATAATGCAAAGAGTATATTTAGACAATGCAGCAACCACAGCAATTCGTCCAGAAGTAGTTGACGAAATGGCAAATGTGATGAAAAATGTTTTCGGAAATCCATCTTCTACCCACGTTTTTGGTAGAGAAGCCAAGGCACTTATAGAAATGGCTCGAAAGAACATTGCGCAGCGTTTAAATATTTCTCCTGCCGAAATTTATTTTACTTCTTGTGGGACAGAATCTAACAATACGATTATACGTTCTTGTGTAAATGATTTAGATGTTACACGTATCATTACTTCGGATATGGAACACAAATGCGTACAAGAAAGTATCAAAGATTTAGAATATCGTGGAAAAGTTGAAGTAATCCGCATCAATATTCAAAAAAATGGAGACATTGATTATGCTCAATTAGAGGAATTAGTTAAAGATCAATCTAAAAAAACATTGGTTTCTTTGATGCATGCTAATAACGAAATTGGAAATTTAACAGATATTAAACGTATTTCGCAATTGTGTCAAGAAAATAATACATTGTTCCACACAGATACGGTGCAAACAGTTGGTCATTACGATTTAGATTTCCAAGATTTGGGAATGGATTTCGCTTCTTGCTCAGCACACAAAATTCATGGACCAAAAGGTGCTGGATTTTTATATGCAAAAAAAGCTTCGCATTTAAAAGCCTTGATTGCTGGAGGAGGACAAGAAAGAGGAATGCGTTCTGGTACCGAAAACGTATACGGAATTGTTGGACTTTCAAAAGCTTTTGATTTAGCAATTGATGAGTTAGAAGCTCATGTTAATCACATCAAAGAAATTAAACAATATACAATCGATCAATTAAAAGCAGCTATTCCAGGCGTTTCTTTCAATGGATTATCAGATGATTTAGACAAAAGTTTGTATGCATTATTAAGCATCAAATTACCATTTCATGATGCCTTAATCGGATTCGAATTAGAATTAGCTGGTATCGCTGTTTCACAAGGAAGTGCTTGCAGTTCTGGTGCAGCAAAAGTTTCATTAGTTATGCAAACATTGTACACAGAAGAAGAAATTGATCAAATGACGCCTTTACGTGTATCTTTTTCATACAAAACAACTAAAGAAGATATTGATGTCTTAGTTGGAACATTGAAAAAAATCGCTGAAAAACATCAATTACAAAACGCTTAATGACTGATTTCAATCAACTTGATATTCTGATTTTAATTGCGTTAGCTTTTGGTTTTATCAACGGATTTTTCAAAGGTTTTATTTCTCAATTAATTGGGTTAGTCGGTTTTTTTGTAGCAATTTGGTTCAGTTTTAAATTTTATCAAATCATCGAAGTTTATGTCGATTCTTACAACATTGTTGCAGATAGCTTAACTTCTTTGGTTGCGTTAGTTATTACATTTGCAATTGCTTTTTTCACAATAAAATTAGCGTCAAGTTTAACACAAAAAACAGTAGAAGCAGTTGGTTTAGGAATCATTAATCGATTTGGTGGAGCGGCTTTAGGATTAATAATCTCTTTACTTTTAACATCAAGTATTTTGTATTATATCGATCCGATTTTAGAACTAGGATTTAAAGAAACAAAAGACGAAAGCCAGATTTTACCAATTTTGAACGAAAGTTCTCAAATCATCAAAAATTCTATCTTCGAAACAAAAGATAATTTAAGGACAGAATCCCAAGATTCTATTCATTTATGATCATACAAAGACAGCTTTTTCAAGCTGTCTTTTTTCTTAACATTAATTTTATAAAAGGCACAAAAATTATCTAAAGAGATCAAAACAATTAATTTAAGATGAAAAAACAATTCTTAGAAATCGTTTTTTTATGATTTTATTTTTAATAACGACATATTGTGTCGTATAAAATCGTTCCTTTGTTTAAATTTTAAGATTATGAACAGCGCAATCATACTTTCATCCATCCTTTTTTTTATCATTGGAGCCGTTATCAGTTTTTTATATTCAAAATCGAAAGCAAATTCAGCCATAATTGGAAATGAAATAAAATACCAAGAACTTCAGAAACAATATGATTCGCTAAAAAATGAATTTATCGAAATAAAAGATGATGCAAATTTCAATTTGGATCAATGGCAAAAAGAGCGCGAAAAAAATACAGAATTAACGGTTCGCCATCAAGAAGCAATGAAAGCTGTGGAGGATCAGAAATCGTTTATGCTCGAAACCAATGAACGATTAAAAGAGCAATTTGAAGCACTTTCAGCTCAAGTTTTGAAAAGTAATAACGAACAATTTCTTGATTTAGCGAAAACAACATTGGATAAACATTTTTCTAATTCTCAAAACGATTTAGAAAAACGTCAACAAGCAATTGATTCGTTAATCAAGCCATTAAATGAAAGCTTGAATAAATTTGACGGAAAAATATCCGAAATAGAAAAAGCTCGAGAAGGTGCTTATTCAGAAATTAAAGTTTTCTTAGATTCAATGCGTGGTACAACTGATAAATTGCAAAAAGAAACCAATACATTAGTTTCTGCTCTTAAAACTTCACACACAAGAGGAAAATACGGAGAAATTGGTTTGCGACGTGTGGTTGAATTTGCTGGAATGTCGTCTTTTTGTGATTTTGAAGAACAAACTTCTGTTCAATCAGAAAATGGTTTGCTTCGCCCAGATTTAATCGTTAATCTTCCTGGAAATCGAAAAGTAATTGTAGATTCTAAAGTTCCGTTAAACCAATATATGCTTGCGTTCGAAACGGAAGATGAAAATTTGAGAAAACATCATTTACAAATGCACGCGAAAGCTGTACGCGAACATTTAAAGAATTTGAGTTCTAAGGCTTATTGGAATCAATACACAGAAGCACCCGATTATGTGGTGATGTATCTGCAAATTGAAAGTTCTTTTGGTGCTGCGTTAGAATTGGAGCGAACTTTGATAGAAGATGCACTAAACAATAGAATAATTATTGCAACACCAACTACTTTGATTACAATGCTTCGCACAATTGCGTTTAGCTGGCAACAATTAAATGTTGCGGAAAATATATATCAAATGCGAGATGCTGGAATAGAGTTATACAATCGTGTGAATGTTTTAATACAACATTTAGCTACGGTTGGTCATAATCTAAACCAAGCAACCCAAAGTTACAATAAAGCTATAGGTTCACTAGAAAATCGATTTATTCCGCAGGTTAAAAAGCTGAAAGAAATCGGTGGAACTTTAATGGAAAAAGAAATTTCGGAAACTAAGCCAATTGATACAATGATTCGTTCAATAAATAACTTGGATATTCAATAATCATTCTATATTTGTACAACTTTTAGAGAGAATGAAAACAAGCCTATTTACCTTGATTTTACTATACTCTCCTGCCATTTTTGCGCAGGTGAATTTTGAAGAAAAATCTGTACAGGTAAAACCAAATTTAGAATTAAACAAAATATATAACTACTCATTTATAGATCGTAACTTTTCGATATCTGTAAATGACACGGTGTCTAAAGTCATCAACCAATCAAATAAATCGATGGAATTGGTTGACAAGAATGATTTTGCCAATAAGTATACATTTGTAAATGGTAAAAATCAATCTAATGATCCTGACGAATTTTACCGCGATTTTATCAATAATTCTGAAGGAATAGAATACGAATTCACAACAAATCCTTCTGGAGAATTTTTAGAATTATTAAATGTTCCTCAGATTGAAGAAAAACTGCTTAAAATAACAGATAAACTTGGCAAACAGCGCAAAAAATCTGATGATTATAAGGCAAATATTGCGTACATTGAGGAAATGGTCAAATCGAAAACATATGTTCCGTATGTTTTTGAGCAAGAAATTCACGTTTTCAATTATTTTAATGGACAATATTTTCGTTTAGGTGAAACATATGAAGGAAAATCTGTACAGGAAAATATTTTTGGATTTCCAATTTCTTCTACAACAAATACTTATCTAAAAGACATCAACAAAGAAAAAGGTACGTATACAATTGCTTCTGACCAAAATTTGAGCAAAGATGATTTTGAGAAATTATGGGAAGAAATGGCGTATTATATGTTGAATGACGCTAAACTGAATTTGTCGCAAGAACAGGTAAAAAAAGAAATCAAAAAATATTCAGAAACAGTTGAATTAAAAGTAAAATATGAAAATACATACGATTTGAATTCAATTTTAATCAAATCTGAATATTTATTTAGCTTAAATATTGGTTCTAAGAAAACAGTTAATCAATTAAGTATAAAACTTTTAAATGACTAAGTTTTATTTTTTAACGAATTTCAAACTTCATTTTAGATAATTTGCTCTATTTTTGAATTAGTTTGATTGCTTATAAATGAAAATTAACTTTACATATTATCTGTTTTTTCTATTTTTTTCGATAAAAATATTCGCTCAAGATCCTATTCAAGATACAATATCACCGGTTGTTGAAAATGATACTATTTTTAATGCACCTCAGGAAACGATTATTTTCCCGAAAACATATTGGAATATTGGAAACGAAAAACGATATAATGTAACAACAAGTGAAGTGAAATTGGAAGATGATACGATTTCGCATCAAGAACAATATACTTATAACGTTATTATTCAAGTTGAAAATATTTATCAAAACGAAACCATTGTAAAGTGGAATTTCAGAAATATACAATTCAATTCAAAATCATTTTTAAATAATCCTTTTTCGTTAGTTAATAATGTTTCGATTTCCTTTAAAATAGATCAAGACGGACGATTTTTAGGTTATACAGATTTAGATAAAACGATTAAACAATTGGTTTTATCTTCAGAAGATTTAGAGAATAAATATTTGGATAATCCTACTGCGATTGCGTTAATCAAAAAGAATCTTCAACAATATTCTACAGAAGAAAGTATTGTTAAATTATTTGACAAAGACATTCGTCAATTCCATCATTTTTATGGAAAAAGTAATTTTACTTTAGAAAGTGCGCCATTTGTTTATCAATCTTACATGGACAATTTATTTAGCACTTCTCCCACTCCAGCTACAACAGAATTGAAATTGAATGAGATTGGAGTTTCGCAAACCAATTACATTATGTCAAGTTTTCAGGAAGCCGATAAAGATTGGTTGGCCAATTCTTGGTATACTTATCTAAAAGAATTAGCAACAAAATTAGGTACAGAACAGCCTTCTGAAAATAGATTGAAAGACGACATAAAATATTATGTTAAAACGACTTCGCGTATCAAGGATAACGGTTGGATTTCATATAGTATCGAAACCAAAAAGGTAAAATTTCAAGATACAGATTATACATTAGAGCGCCGTTTTGAGTTAGTAGACTAAAACTCGCATCAATACTGATAATTCTTACATTATTAAATCATAAAAACTTCGTGAATCAAGATTATTTTTCATAATTTTGCATTCATTTTATATAAATTATATTCACTATGCAATTGTCTGAACAAGAAATTATTCGTAGAGAAAAACTACAACAATTAAGAGACTTAGGCGTTGAGCCTTACCCTGCCGAAGAATTCGTGATAACTTCTAATTCTAAAGAAATTAAGGAAAAGTACGAAGAAGGAAAGGTTGTCAAGCTTGCCGGACGATTGATGAGTGTTCGTGTAATGGGGAAAGCTTCTTTCGCTGAGTTACAAGATAGCGAAGGTCGTGTACAGGTTTATATCTCGAGAGATGATATTTCTTCGTCTGAAGAAGGAATTGAGTATAATACAATTTTCAAGAAATTGATGGATATCGGAGATTTTATTGGAATTGAAGGATATGAATTCAAAACTAAAGTAGGTGAAATTTCTGTTCACGTAACAAAATTAACTTTGTTATCAAAAACTTTACGTCCATTACCAATTGTAAAAACTGACGACGAAGGTCATGTATTTGACGCTTTTACAGATCCAGAATTGCGTTACCGTATGCGTTACGTAGACATGGTTGTAAATCCTCACGTGAAAGAAATTTTCTTAAAACGTACACGTTTATTCAACGCAATGCGTAATTTCTTCAACGATCGTGGATACATGGAAGTAGAAACTCCTGTTTTACAATCGATTCCTGGGGGTGCAGCAGCTCGTCCGTTTATTACACATCATAATGCATTAGATATTCCATTATATTTAAGAATCGCGAACGAATTATATTTAAAAAGATTAATCGTTGGTGGTTTTGATGGTGTTTACGAATTTTCTAAAAACTTCCGTAACGAAGGAATGGATCGTACGCATAATCCAGAATTTACAGCAATGGAAATTTATGTTGCTTACAAAGATTACAACTGGATGATGGATTTCACAGAGCAATTATTAGAACATTGTGCAATTGCTGTTAATGGAACTTCTGAAACAACTTTCGGAGAACATAAAATTGATTTCAAAGCACCTTACAAACGTGTAACAATGCGTCAATCAATTATTGATTTTACAGGATTTGATATCGATGGAAAATCTGAAGCAGAATTATTTGAAGCTGCTAAAGGAATGGGGATCGAGGTTGATGAGACTATGGGTAAAGGAAAATTAATCGATGAAATTTTTGGTGAAAAATGTGAAGGAAACTACATTCAACCAACTTTCATTACAGATTATCCAAAAGAAATGTCTCCATTGACTAAAAAGCACCGTGATAATCCAGAATTAACTGAGCGTTTCGAATTAATGGTTTGTGGAAAAGAAATTGCTAACGCATATTCTGAGTTAAATGACCCAATCGATCAACGTGAGCGTTTTGAAGCACAAATGGCTTTAGCTGATAGAGGTGACGACGAAGCAATGTTTATCGACCAAGATTTCTTACGTGCATTAGAATACGGAATGCCTCCAACATCAGGTTTAGGAATCGGAATGGATCGTTTGATTATGTTCTTAACAAATAATCCATCTATTCAAGAAGTTTTATTCTTCCCTCAAATGCGTCCAGAAAAAGCTGCACCAGCTTACGAATTGACAGAAGAAGAAACTCAAATTATTGAAATTTTAAAAGCTAACGAAAACATTGATTTGAATGAATTAAAATCTCAAGCTGCTTTAAGCGGTAAAAAATGGGACAAATCAATGAAAAATTTAGCAAAATATAACTTGACTAAAGTTACTGTTGAAGGAGATTCTAAGACAGTTTCATATTTAGGCGAGTAAATTATTACCCTTTCATCTATATTTTAAAAGCTCAACTTCGGTTGGGCTTTTTTTGTAATTATTTGGGCGTTCCCTCGCTCTTTGCCTTCCATTTATATTATTTATAAAATAACCAAAATAATACAAACACAGCTAATGCAAATCGCTCGGTTGGGCTATCCGTTCCAATCTTTTGTAAAAGAAGATTAGAAGTGATTACAGAAAATCCAACTCCTACAAAAGGATTTACACTACTATCCCTAACGCGGGTTTTAAGTTCTGAGTTTTGAGTAATAAGTTATAAGACATAAGATTTAAGACTGACAATAAAAATCTACAAAGGAGTGTTATCGAGTTATGAGTTGTAAGTTCTGAGTTAGTTGTAAAAAGGAAGCTTCCTTTTTATCAAGAAGAAGCTTCTTGTTGACTAATTAGAAGCCTCTTATTTACTGATTGGAAGCTTCTTGTTTTATAAAACATAGTCTGGAGATGCGTAAAGCTTAAAACGTTCAGTCTAAAGCGCGACGTATACCCACAAAAAAAGCCTCAAGTTGTTCACTTGAGGCTTTT
>NZ_DKSQ01000039.1:10130-11760 GCF_002472765.1 Empedobacter sp. UBA7252 | reverse complement strand
GAATTTGATTGATTTCTTAAAACGATTCAGCTTAAAAATTGTTTAAATTCTAATCTTTCAACAAAATTAAAAAAGCTTAGAAATACATGAAATCACAAATAATTTTAACAATTTATTTAAAACTGACAAAAAACATAAATTTAAAAAAATCTAATAATCAATCCGATATCATAGTAAATATCTAAGGTTCAGAATAATTTTTAATAAATCTTTCATTGTTTCTTAGTTTGTTCGTAATTTTACAAAAAAGTGAATTTTGGAAAAGAAAAAGATTGTCATTTTAGGTGCTGGATTTGCCGGACTTAAATTAGCCCGTAAATTAAATAATAACCCACACTTTTCTGTTACACTTATTGACCGTTATAACTATCATCAATTTCAACCTCTTTTTTATCAAGTTGCTACAGCAGGAATAAACGCTAGTGATATTTCGTTTCCTATACGAAAAGTATTTCAAGGAAGTAAAAATGTCAGCGTACGATTAGCTGAAGTAACAGCTATAAAAAAAGAAGCTAATATTGTTGAAACCACAATCGGAGATTTTTCTTACGATTATTTGGTTATTGCCATGGGATGTACCACAAATTTCTTTGGTAATAAGCAAATTGAGGAATTATCATTCCCAATGAAATCCACAAACGAAGCTTTAACGCTAAAAAACAGATTGTTAACAAATTTTGAAAGTGCTTATTCTGCTGAGTCAGAAGAAGAATTAGAAGAAATTTTGAACATTGTTGTTGTTGGTGGTGGACCAACTGGAGTAGAACTTTCTGGTGCAATTGCACATATGAAAAAACACATTCTACCAAAAGATTATCCAGATTTAGATTTCTCTAAATTGAATATTTATTTGATTGAAGGAAGTCCTAATTTATTAGGACCTATGTCTGATTTAGCTCATAAAAAGTCTCACGAATATTTGACAAATATGGGAGTGCATATTTGGACAGAAGGACGAGTTACAGATTATGATGGAAAAACTATTTCCTTAGCTGACGGACGCACAATCAAAACAAAAAATTTAATTTGGTCTGCTGGTGTTACAGGAAATATTCCTGAAGGAGCTGTGTCTCAAGAAGAGTTACAAAGAGGTAACCGTTTTAAGGTAGATCGTACAAGTAAAATTATTGGAACTGATAACATATATGCTATTGGTGACATTTCTTGTATGGAAACACCTAAATATCCTCATGGACATCCTCAATTAGCACGTGTTGCTGGGGATCAAGCTATGAATTTAGCCAAAAATTTCAATAAAATTGGACAAGGTTTATCAGAAGATAAATTAACTTTATTTGAATATCAAGATCCAGGATCTATGGCTACAATAGGAAAACATAAAGCTGTTGTTGACTTACCTAAATTCTCTTTCTCTGGACGTTTGGCATGGTTTACATGGATGTTCTTACACTTAATGTTAATCTTGACTGTTCGCAACAAACTGGCTATTTTCTTTAATTGGGCTCAAAATTATTTTACAAATGATTCATCATTACGTATTATTGTTCGTCCAACGAAAAAAGATTTTAGATTTAATTTGAAAGGTTATCGCCGTTTTCCAAAGAATCGTGATAAAGAAGTAGAAGCTTAATCAAAAAAGTATATCAATAAAAAACTCCGCTAAATATTT
>NZ_DKSQ01000039.1:8523-9981 GCF_002472765.1 Empedobacter sp. UBA7252 | reverse complement strand
AAATATTTAGCGGAGTTTTTTGTATCTATGAATTGAAATTTTATTTTCTTGCAGAAGGTGTTCTCACTCCTGTTTTTACTCTTTCTGTTGATGCAGATTTTGCACTTACAGCATCTTTAGCAGATTTGCTGTATAATTGGATAAAATCAAATAATCCATCAAAATCACCAGTCAATGTTTTACCATTCGAAACTCTCAATGCAAAGTTTGTAGATAATAAACTTCTGTTATAAGGGTCAAAATAATTTTTTAGATTAATAGATCCAGAAGAAAAATCTGTATCTAACAAAGCAAACGTTCCAGAATTAAGAACTGGCACATAATTTTGCATTATAGGATCTTCATAATATTCGATATAATCCAATCCTCTATCATTATTTTCTGTTACGTAAGATCCATTAAAATTTAAATCACCTCTTTGGAAAATTTCTAAATACAAATAAGCTCCATTTAATTTACCATTCTTAGGAACTGGATTTGTAGATAATTCTACACTATAATAAAATCCGCCATCAGCCTTTTTTATATCTGCAACAACTGCATTTCGAAGCGGAAATGATACACCATCATAATTGATTTGTCCAACATTAACAATTTCAGGTTCATAATAGCCATCATCATTATTCACACAAGATGTTAATGAGATAGACGAGACAGCTAACATTGCTAAAAATATAATTTTTTTCATAATTTCTAAATTTTCAAACTAATTATATTGCCAGTATTACAAATAGCGTGCTAAAAAATAACAACAACTAGTTTTAGCATAAAAAAAGTGTTACACAATCGTGTAACACTTTGATATTAAATAAAATATTTTTTAACAAAGAAAATTATCCTTTGATAATGATTTCCATTTTTTCTTGCTCTTCTAAAGCTAATTCCAAATCAACTAAGATACGTCCTGAATGTTCGTCAGCGATAATTTTTTTACGTTGAGCGATATCCATTTGTCTTTGTGGTGGAATTGTAAAGAAAGATCCCGCAGAAGCTCCACGTTGTACAGGAACAACAGCTAAACCATTTTTCACAGAATTTCTGATACGGCTGTAAGCGTCTAATAATCTTTGTTCGATTTTAGCAGAATATTCAGAAGATAATTTCAATAAATTACTTTCTTCTTTTTCTGTATCTTTTACAATTGTATCCAACTCAGCTTGTTTGTGAGATAAATGCTCTTTCATTGAGTTTAATTTTGCATTAAATTCTTCAACTTGTGCATTTTTTTGAGAAATTTTAACTGTAAACTCACGAATACGTTTCTCAGATAACTCAATTTCCAAACCTTGATACTCTACTTCTTTCGCTAAAGCATCAAATTCTCTATTGTTTCGTACGTTATCTTGTTGTTTCGTGTATTTTTTAATTAAAGCTTCAGCATTTTTGATTGCTTCTTTCTTCAATTTAATTTCTTCATCCAAACCTTTAGTTTCGTCAACTATTTTTTGGATTCTCGTT